>JAUQPO010000405.1 GCA_030550335.1 Acidobacteriota bacterium | reverse complement strand
GACTTGCGGGAACAAATCCGGCAGCACGGTCCCGAGCAGCTGTTTCGCTGGCTCGAAGATACTCTCTCGAACGTACTGCGAATCTCTGAGCGCCAGCCAGTGTTAGTTGATCAGTTCGAGCGAACCTTGAACCGGCTGTACAACCGCTACGTTCCAAGTACCGTACTGAAATTCCTGACGCACCTTCCCGTCTATTCCTGCAAGGCTGCCGCGGGACGTTTTGGTGACCAGATGCCTGTTGAGGAAGAAGGTTGGGTGGAGGCACCTCCTGGGCTCAGGCTGACCCAGGATATGTTCGTAGCCCAGGTGGTCGGCCGCTCCATGGAGCCGGCCATCCCCGACGGCGCTCGCTGCGTGTTCCGAGCCGGCGTAGCCGGTTCGCGCCAGGGCAAGTGGCTCCTAATCGAAAACTTCGCCGAGTCGGAAGCCGGAGGGCAACGGTACACCGTTAAACGGTACCGTTCCGAAAAAGTCTATGCACCCGACGGTACTTGGCAACACTCGAGGATCATCCTGGAGCCATTGAACCCCGAGTACGAGCCTTGGGAAATCGAAGAGGGACACCAGTGTCGGGTGATTGCCGAATTTGTGTGCGTACTCGACTGAGCAAGGGCGATAGAAGCGATCGGGAATCGCCCCCAGCGATCCAGCGCTAGCCGCCAGCCTTTGGCCCCTTGCCACGAAGAGGGCTCCGTCCCTCGGCGCGCGCTCGTCTCTCAATGATTGTGGTCAGGCGACCTTTTGCTCCCGGAAGCTCAGGTAAAAGTCCACCACTTCGTAGTCCTTACCGCGATGGCTTAGCCGCTCCTGAACCTCCTCAACCGTCTTTGGGGGTGGTACCACCACCTTCTCGCCCGGTTTCCAATTGACCGGCGTGGCGCACGCATAAGCGTCGGCAGTTTGCAAGGCACGGACTAGCCGCAGCACCTCGTCTACGTTCCTCCCGACGTTGAGCGGGTAATAGATGATGGCGCGAATCGTCCTTTTTGGATCGATCACGAAGACAGCCCGTACCGTCACGGTGCTGCTCTCGCCCGGGTGGATCATGCCGTAGAGTTGGGCGACCTTGGTGTCCAAGTCGGCGATGATCGGGTAGTTGATCTCCACCCCCAGGCGTTGCTTGAGATTCTCGATCCAAGCCAGATGGGAATGGATGCTGTCGACGCTCAAGCCAATCAGCTTGACATTCAAGCGGGCGAACTCGTCGGCGCGACGGGCGAACTCAACGAGCTCAGTCGAGCAGACGGGAGTGAAGTCTGCGGGATGTGAGAAGAACACCACCCAGCTATCGCCCTGCCATTCGCTGAACCGGAACGCAGGCGAGTGAGTGGTTACGGCTGTAAAGTCAGGAGCCGGATCTCCGATGCGAGGCATGGGGCGGAAGTGATTGTCTGCCATGGACATCCTCCAATATTGTTAACTCGATGGGTTTTATGGACATTCACTTCCCTAGATGCATCGGTTCCAGCCCCGGCTTCAAAAATCCTCAGCCCACCGACTAACGTCAAAAAATTCAAGGCATGACTGAAAGCGTTCCGATGAGTGGGAAAGGGTGCTCCTACGGGTGAATCCGTTGCCACGGCTTCTGGACCCAAATGTGAGAGCGTCTAGTCCAAGACACCACCCGGGCAGGCCCACGTCCATAGTAGACTGGATAGGGCGTGCTATCCTGCTCCCCCAACACACCCTTACAGGAGGACCGGATGGCGGCACCGGCCAGCAAGCAACTCGTTCCTGAGCTTGATGAGAGCGGCCTTGCCCGCCCACAGTTACTCGAAGCTTTCCGACTGATTTACCTCTCCCGGCGGATCGACGACAAGGAAATCATTCTGAAGCGGCAAAATCGCATCTATTTCCAGATCAGTGCTGCCGGGCATGAAGCGATCCAGGTGGCGGCTGCAATGAACCTGAGGCCCGGTTATGACTGGGTGTTCCCCTATTATCGTGACCGGGCTCTGTGCCTGGCGCTGGGTGTCACGCCGGAGGAAATGTTTCTCCAGGCGGTGGGCTCAGCGGCAGATCCGGCCTCAGGTGGCCGGCAGATGCCTTGTCACTGGAGCTCGCCCCAACTTCACATCTTCACCACTTCCTCTTGTACAGGTTCACGCTTCCTGCCAGCCGTAGGGTGCGCCCATGCGAGCGTCTTGCTGCGCCCGGACGGCGACGACGTCACCCTGGCTTGCGGTGGCGATGGTCACACCAGCCAAGGCGAATTCTGGGAAGCTTTGAACGTCAGCTGCCTGGAGAAACTTCCCATCATTTTCCTAATCGAGGACAACCACTACGCCATCTCCACGCCCGTGGAGCGACAAACGGCCGGGGGCAAGATCTCGACGCTGGTTCGAAGCTTCCCTGGGTTGCTGGTGATCGAAGTGGATGGGTGCGACTTTTTGGCCTCCTACAAGGCCATGAAACAAGCCGTGGACTATTGCCGCAAGCGCCAAGGCCCGGCGCTGGTCCATGCCCATGTGATCCGGCCGTACTCCCATTCGTTGTCCGACGACGAGACCCTGTATAAGACCCCGGAAGAAAGAGAGGAAGAACAGGCTAGGGACCCCTTGAAACGGTTTCCCGAATGGCTGGTCGCCGAAGGGTTTGCCGATCAGGCCACGCTCGAAGCCATAAGCGAGGAAGTGGAGCGAGTGGTCCAGGAAGCGGCCAATCGTGCGCTTCAAGCGCCCTTGCCAGACCCGAAGTCAGTCACCCTCTACGTGTACTCCGACAAGGTGGATCCCACCTCTGATG
>JAUQPO010000404.1 GCA_030550335.1 Acidobacteriota bacterium | reverse complement strand
GCGAACGACGTCGGCTACGAAGTGGTCTTTGTCGAGCAGCTGCGCAATCTCGCGCGGCCCGGCGATGTGGTGATGGCTTTAAGCGGATCGGGGAATTCGCCGAACGTGATCCGGGCGGTCGAGTACGCCAACTCCATCGGGTGCCGCACGGTAGGCTTGACGGGACGCGACGGAGGCTTGTTAGGCAAAGTGGTGCAGCTGGAGATTCGGGTGCCCGATTCGCACATGGGACGGATCGAAGACGGACACCTGGTGCTGTGCCACCTGGTGGCTTACTACTTCATGGAGGTGGACCGCGGCGATTGATCCCTCCGTATGCGGCTTAGTCGAACCACTCGTCCGCAGGATCGAATTTCGGTACCACCACGATCAACGCCCTCATGGCCGACAAAGCGCGATGGCGTACTCCTGGGGGATGAAGATGGCGATTCCAGGTCGCACCGAGGTTTCTTCACCGTCGAGTTCCATTCGCGCCTCGTCAGCACACTCGAGCACGTAATAAACCTCAGTCAGGCGTTTGTGGTAGTGCTTCTGGGCGGGGGTTGTGATTTCGGTCCAATGGATCGATGCCGGGAACTCTTCCCGCTCCAGGAAGGCGCGCGAACCCGCAAGGGCAGGGGACTTGGGGCAACTGGTTAAAGTCGACCAATTGCCAGGCACGCTCGCTCTGCGGCGCCATACGCAATCTCCTCAACTGACCGACACCGGTGTTGCGCTCGTTCTCAGGCAAAGTCGAATTTTTCGTGATGCAGTAACGGGTCGGAAGTGATCATCACGGGCCGCCCGAGGATCTCTTCCAATTCCTCGCGGTAACCCTTGGATTTGAACGCGCGGGCGACATCCGGATGAACCCGCAAGACCACCGTCTCGCCCTCCAAAGCCCTGGCCATACGGCGGGCCTGGGTCAGGATCTCGCTGATGACCGTGTCCACGCTTTTGATGTAGCCGGCGCCCTCGCAATAAGGGCACGGCGAACACAGCGTGCGCTCCAGGCTTTGCTTGACGCGCTTGCGGGTGATGGCCACCAGGCCAAAGTCGTTGAACTGAAGGATGTTGTAGGGCGCTCGATCCACCCGCATGGCCTCTTCGAGAGCCTGCATGACCTTTTGCCGGTTCTTGCGCTCCTCCATGTCGATGAAGTCTACGACGATGATGCCGCCTAGGTCTCGTAGCCGGATCTGCCGCACAATCTCCTTGACTGCTTCAAGGTTCGTCCGTACGATCGTATCCTCGAGCGAATCCGACTGCCCTACGAATTTACCCGTGTTGACGTCGATGGCTACCAAAGCCTCGGTCTGGTTGATCACGATGTAGCCGCCAGACTTTAGCCAGACCTTCGGCTTCAAAGCCTTTTCCAACTCCTGGGTGATATTGAAGGCATCGAAAATCGGGGTGGACCGAGTGTAAAGCCGGGCACGCGGCAACATGTTGGGTTGGAACTTTTCCAGGAATCGGACCACGCGCTCGTAAGCTTGCTCGTCGTCGACCCAGATCGTGTCGAATTCTTCGTTCAGCTGATCGCGCAGCACCCGTTCGATCACATCGAGGTCGTGATAGAGCAGCGCGGGCGCGGAGACCTTTTCCGCTTTGCGCCGGATCTCCAGCCAGAGGTTGTAGAGATACTTCATGTCAGCGATGATCTCGCTCTCGGACTTGCCTTCCGCAGCGGTGCGAACGATGAAGCCACCCGGGATGCCATTCTTGGCGGACTGCAAGATACGGCGCAGGCGCTGCCGCTCCTGGTCATTCGAAATCTTGCGGGACACTCCAAGGTGGTCGATCGTGGGCATGTAGACGACGTACCGGCCCGGCAGCGTCACGTGGCAGGTAATGCGAGCACCCTTCTGTCCGATCGGTTCCTTAGCGACCTGAACAATCAGCTCCTGGCCCTCACGCAACAGCTCCGTGATGGAGGGTGTGGTCTTGGGGCTGCCACCTCGAGCCTCTGGTTCTGATGTGGGATGGTGAGCGCTGGCACCCGAGCTGCGACGACTCCGACCACGGTTCGACCGGCGCATATAGCGGTGATGCTGGCGCCGCAGACGGACCGAGCTGGGCTTGGACTCTGGCTCCTCGCCGGAGTGGGCTTCGACTGACTGATCGGTCGGTTCAGGCTCGCTGGCTGTGGGCTCCTCTGACAACTCTGGTCCGATCCTTTCTTCGGAAAGTTCCTCGTCCGGAACGGGAGTTGAGGGCGCCGCCACTTCCGTATCGGCGGCTTCCTGGACTGCTGCCACGACCAAGGGCGTCTCAGTGCGCCCTGCCAGAACGTTTTCCTCCGGTTCTCCAGAGACAGCTGGGGTAGCTTCTTCCTGTTGTGGCATCTCTCCTACCGAGGGCTCTGGGCCAGCGTCTTCAGGTGCAGTTTCCAGAGTTGGTGTCTCCGCTGTAGTAGCTTCTTCCGGTTCAACGGCAGCTACCGCCTGCACCTCGGTTTCGGCTGCCGTCTCCCCTGCCAAAAGTTTCGCCACATCCCCAACCTCTCCGGATTCAGGCTCGGGATGGACTAGAGGCGTCTCCGGTCCTTCTTTTTCGGGTTCTGGAGCTAGGGTCTCGGAAGCGGGCTCGGTGGTGGACTCGGAAACAGCTTCGACCGGAGGTTGCTCAGGGCTGACAAGAACTTCCCCTTGCTCCTGTTCAGGAACTGCCGAAACGTCCTCTGGGGCAGCTGATTCCGCTTGTCCTAGAAGCTCCAGCTCCTCTACCTCACCCACTGGTCTGGGGGTGGGGCTACCACCATATTTGGCGAGGGATT
>JAUQPO010000045.1 GCA_030550335.1 Acidobacteriota bacterium | reverse complement strand
GCCCGCTCCTGCGTCATGTCGCGCGATAAGAGCCTTATCCCGTTATCCAGACAGCACCACCACGGACTGGCGCTATGTGTCGTGGTCGAGCGAGCGTTGGAGCAGGACTCCACAACCGGCAATATCAAGGCCCAGAGCGAGCGCCTGGTCTCTCATTACGATGCGGAGCTTAAGGACCACTTCTGGATCGAGGAAGCTATCCTGTTCCCGCGTTGCCCGCCACAGCTTCGTGCCTTAATCGAGGAGCTCGTTAGCCAACACCGCCAATTGGAGCGGCTGTTCGCCAGTCTCCGCAATGCCCCCGATGAGGCGACCCTGCGGCATATTGCGAATCTCCTGCGCGATCATATACGAAAGGAAGAAGCCGAGTTGTTTGAGCAAGTGCAACACCTGCTCGGCCGCTTTGAGCTCGACGAGCTTGGCCAAGAAATCGCAAGGCGTGTACCCGAACTGAAATGAGCCAGACCCTGATCTTACAAACCGATCTCCCTGGCATTCCCTTGTACGCGCGTGGCAAGGTGCGTGATATCTATGACCTGGGCGACAGACTCCTGATCGTCGCGACAGATCGGATTTCGGCGTTCGACTACGTCCTACCGACCGGCATCCCCCGCAAAGGGGAAGTCCTGACGCAACTATCCTTGTTCTGGCTGGAGTTTCTCCAGGACCTGTGCCCAAACCACTTGGTCACCGCTGACGTAGAGGCCTACCCCGATCCGCTCCCCAAGTTCCGGGATCAACTCGATCGTAGGTCCATGCTCGTCCGTCGCGCCCGCATGCTGCCCATCGAATGCGTCGCACGTGGCTATCTGGCTGGCTCCGGATGGAAGGAATACCAGCAGTCGGGGACGGTGTGCGGAATTCCTTTGCCGGCTGGTTTGAGGGAGAGCGATCAGTTGCCCGAGCCGATTTTCACCCCGGCCACCAAGGCAGCTTCCGGACACGACGAAAACATCTCCTTCGACCAGGTAGTGGCCTTGGTGGGCGGAAACATCGCCGAGCAGCTCCGCGATCTCACCTTGAAGCTTTACAAACGAGCTGCGGAATACGCACGCCAGCGCGGCATCATCATCGCGGACACGAAATTCGAATTTGGCCTCATCGATGGTCAGATCATCCTGGCCGACGAGGTCCTCACGCCAGACTCCTCCCGCTTCTGGCCAGCCGATCAGTACCAACCGGGTCGCCCTCAACCCTCGTTCGACAAGCAGTACGTGCGCGACTACCTAGAGTCGATCCGGTGGAACAAGCAGCCCCCACCACCCGAACTTCCACCGGAAGTGGTGGAGAACACCACTGCTAAGTATTTGGAGGCGTATCAGCGTCTTACCGGAAAATCCCTGTGAACTCTTCCTGGAACTGGCTTGACTGGGTACTGATACTGATTCTGGCCTGGTCGGTGCTGAGTGGGCTACGACGCGGTTTCGTTCGCATCGTCGCAGCCCTAGCAGGAGCCCTGGTGGGAGTCCTCGCAGGTCTGTGGTTTTACGGCGTGGCTGCGGCTTACTTGCTTCCCTTCATCCGCCCTCCCGCCCTCGCGAATGCGCTGGGGTTCGTGCTGATCTTTGGGATATGTCTGCTGGCAGGCGCAATCGTCGGCCGATTGCTGAGCTCCGTGCTGCGTTGGACGGGCTTGGGCTGGATGGACAAGCTCTTAGGCGCAGGCATAGGGGGCGCACGGGGCCTGGTCGTGGCCGTTGTGCTGGTGCTGATCATGGCCGCTTTTCCCTTGAAGTCTCCCCCGAAGGCCCTACGAGAGTCCCACCTGGCGCCCTATTTACTGAAGGCCGCCCGTGAGATCACCCGGCTCGCTCCTCGAGATTTGCGCGACACCTTCGACAAGCATTACCGGGAGCTGCGTCGCCTTTGGGAAAAGCCGTCTGGAAAACGAAGCCTGGAGACTCAGGTCCTCTAAGCGCACCAACTTGTTCACAGTGAGTAGCGAGAAAAGCGTGACCTCCGGTCACGGTAGAATGGGGGTATCAAGCTGGATCTCAGCGAATTCTCCCAACCAGTTCGCTTCTTCCCGATGGATCTGCTGATCTTCGATCTGGATGGTACGCTCGTCGATTCGAAGCTAGACCTGGCTAATGCAGTCAACGCCACCCTGAAGCAGCTGGGACGTTCCCCTCTGGCCAACGAGCTCATTTATTCCTACGTGGGTGACGGCGCGCCAATGCTCATCCGCCGGGCCCTCGGCCCGGATGCGTCCGAGGATCTGGCTCAACAGGCACTGGAATTCTTCCTGCGGTACTATCGCGAGCACATGCTCGATCATACTCGTCCGTACCCTGGCGTCGAAGAAGCGCTCGAGCGACTCTACGTTCACGGCGTGAAAATGGCCGTGCTGACCAACAAGCCGGTCCGCTTTAGCCAGGAGCTGGTGCAGGGCCTCGGCTTGGACCGGTACTTCTTCCGGGTTTATGGCGGCAACAGTTTCGAGCAGAAAAAGCCAGACCCCACGGGCGTCTACGCCTTACTTCAGGAGAGCGGAACACCGAAAGAGCGGGCGCTGATGGTCGGCGACAGCGCGGTCGACGTCCGCACGGCACGGAATGCGGGAATTCGTGTCTGTGGGGTTACATATGGCTTCCAGCCACAATCGCTGGTGGACGAGCCGCCGGACTTTCTGGTGGACGACCTGCGGCAGCTCGCCGACCTGGTCATTCAGGCTCGCCAGGGCGGCGAGGCTGCGATCCTTTCCTCGCCGCCCGACACTCGCCGCCCGGACTTCAGCTCACGGTGACCCAACTGCCCGTGCGAGCGCTCTCCAAGACCTTCTCGAGTAACTTCATGCCCCACAAGCCGTCCTCGAACGTGGGGAACGCCGTCGGGGCAGACGGGTCCAGAATCTTGCGGTAGAACCGCTTGAACACTTGCTTGTGTGTATCGTCGTAACCCTCGCTGTGACCTCCAGGCAGATCCGCATACGTAGCGGCTTCGCCCATTAACAACGCAGGATCTTTCACGATGATCTGATTCGGCTCGTTGCGTCGGCCGATCCACAAAATATCCGGCGTCTCCTGATTCCACATAACCCCAGCTTCGGTGCCGTAAATCTCGATCTGGAACCGATTCTTACACCCGGCCGACATCTGGCTGACGGTGAAAGCCCCGCGGGCCTTTTCGCCGAGCCGGAGCAAGACCCCGCCGTAATCCTCGGTGTCGATCTCGACCTCCTCGTAGTCCTCAGGCTTGAGAGTCTTGCCGGCGAAGGTCTCGATGGCCACCTTCGGTTTCTTGCGCTTCTTGTGGAAGGTTTGCAGATCGGCCACGAGAGCCGTGATCTTCAACCCGGTCAAGTGCTGGATCATGTCCATCCAGTGGGATCCGATATCAGCAACCGCCCGCAGCGGGCCGTTCTCCTTGGACTCCAGGCGCCAGTTGTAATCGGTCTCGTAAAGTAGCCAGTCTTGCGAATACGTCCCCTGTACAATCAGGATTTCGCCAAGCTGCCCTGCCTGGATCATCTGCCGGATATGCTGGACCACTGGGTAGTACCGGAGGTTGTGGTTCACGCAGTGCACCACGCCTTTCTTCTGCGCCAGGTCCAGCATCTCTTGGGCTTCTGCCACCGACATCGCTAACGGCTTTTCGCACAAAACATGCTTGCCGGCTTCGATCGCCGCCTTGGCGATTGGCGCATGCAACACGTTGGGGGTGCAGATATGCACCGCCTCGATCTCCGGGTCGGCGATCAGCTCCATGTAGTTATCCGTGGTGCGTTCCACGGACATGAGTTTGGCGAACTGGGCAGCTTCCTCCTTGGACACGGCCGCGACGCCCGCCACCTCAACGAACCCCAGGCGACGGATCATCTCCGTGTGAACCTTGCCCATGAAACCAGCACCGATCACAGCGGTCTTAATCTTCCGCATGGCTCTCCTTTCACTGGCTGTGGGTGTAATGAGAGGGTTGCCTTCAGACACTGTACCGCAACATCACGCCGATCGATAATGGGAAAAGTCGAATTTTTTCGATGCGGCTACGGATCCGCTTGCAAGGTCGTTCCCTGCACGTGCCTCAGACCGGCCGTCCGGGACACTTAATCGCGCTGCTGGGCGTCCTCTTAAGCCCGGCATCCTGGATGGCGGCAACCGTGGGTTTATGGCACCTGGCCGCTGCTGGCGGCTGGGCGCCCAGCTTGACCATCCCTTGGGATACCCTGAACCGCTGGCAGGTCTGGTTCGCTCTTGCAGCCGTACTCCGCTTGGTGGCGCTCTACGCCAACCAACGAGCCCGCCGTCAGGCATCAGCGGCTACCGCTCAACAGCGGTAAGTTCGGACTACTCCCGGGATGGCAACTCCTCTACGTCGCTCATCCGAAAGCCGTGACCACCGCCGCGGCGGACCAGTTCCGCCATCACCTCCGAGTACAGCTCGTCACTGGCCTGCCGGACGATCCCTTCGCCCCGCTCCGGGAAAGCCACATGTTCCAGCTCGTGCAGCAGCACAGCAAGCAACGCCGCGCGGAAATGCAGCCGAGCCACGGTAGGGTCCGCCTGCTGAGCCGCCAGGGCAGCTAAAGGTTTGGGGCGCCACTCCTGGATGGCCTCGTAGGCTAGGTCGACCTCCGCGACGCGTTCTCGCCCCCCAAGCTCGGAAGCCAAGAGCCTAGCTAGGCTTGACTCCGCCCCACGAGGATGACAATGCCCCAAGCACCCACACAAGTTGCGCCGCCGCAGTGTCAACACCATCACCGCGGGCAATGCCCTTAAAACCTCTCGGTATCGCTCCATCAAGCTGGCTGGCAGGTGTGGCAGCACATTTCTGTAGACCGACTCCAGCTCGCGGGCCACTTCGTGGCTCCCTCGCGGGTAAGTGATCAACAGCAACGGCAGGCTCTCAGGGGGATGTACGACTAGCTGGTCGCGCCCCCGGACCCACTCCCAAAAACGTTCCCACCAGCGCGGCGGATGAATCCTGACCGCGCGGCGCCTCCAGCTCACCACAGTCCTTTTCGCCTCCCAGAGCTCCCTGCTGGTATTCTGGCAGAAAGAGGCGGGGCGTTCGGCATGCGGTATAGTCGCTACGAGCCGGTGACGCTGGGCTATTATGGCGCCGTCCCGCCTGGCGTCAAATGGCTGCTGATTTCCAACACTGTTCTGTTCGTGCTCTACTTTCTGGCAGTGCGTGCCGGACTGGGTAGCTGGTTTGTCCCCTTTTCGCTGATCCCACGAGCTGTGCTCTCCGGGTGGGGACTCTACCAGCTGGTGACCTATATGTTCCTGCACAGCCCGTGGGGCTTTGGGCACATCTTGTTCAACATGCTGGCCTTGTGGATGTTCGGCTGTGACCTGGAGCGCAGTTGGGGCACGCGCCGCTTCCTCCGTTACTATTTCCTGTGCGGGATCGGCGCTGGTATCTGCGCGGTCATCGGCAACTGGCTCTACGGCACGTTGGACACCCGGACCATAGGAGCCTCAGGTGCCATTTACGGTGTGTTGCTGGCCTTCGGCATGTTGTTCCCCGACGCCACCGTCCTGTTCAGCTTCCTATTTCCCATGAAGGCCAAATACTTTGTGCTCATCATTGGTGCGATCGCGTTCCTGAGCTCGCTGGGAGCAACCGGCAGCGGTGTCAGCCACGTGGCTCACTTGGGAGGTATGGTCTTTGGGTTGCTGTATTTGAAGTCGCAGTACCGCCGCTGGAGCCTGACAGAGTGGGCCAGACTACGCTATTCCCGCTGGAAGTTAGCCCGGGCGCGCCGTCGTTTCCAGCTCTACATGCGCAAGCAGTCGGGCTCACACCACAACCCGTGGGTAAACTAAGGGTAGAGTGCCGCACCAGACCTCCTACCAGTGCACGCCCCACGCGGCTCAAACAGAGGGGAAAGCTATGCGACGGCCTTGGAATTGGTCCGTGGGTATATGCCTGTTGGGCTGGCTGCTCGCCAGCCATCCCATCGCCACGGCACAAACGACGAGCGGAACCGAAACTGTAGGTCGCAGACCATCGACGACAACCCGCACGGAGGAAGAAGGTCCCCCACTGCCCTCCAAATATCGCCGCCAGAAAGAAGGCCCTCCGCTGGGTGAAGAGGCGCCTGTGTTCCGGGCCGATGTTATCACGGTTACGCTGGACGTGGCCGTTCTCGACAACAAGGGCCGTTTCATCCCTAACATCCCCGCCGGTAACTTCAGGGTCCTGGAGGATGGGGTGCCGCAAAAGATCAGCAGCGTCACCATGGGCGAGGGCCCGATGACTGTTTGCTTGGTCATCGAGTGGAGCGGGCTTTTCCAAGACTTCTGGTCGGAGACGTGGTACCAAACCTTGTCGGCAGCCTACGGTTTCTTAGAGACGCTGCGCCCGGACGACTATGTGGCGATAGTGGCTTACGACATCCGGCCCGAAATCCTTGCCGACTTCACCACGAATAAGCAAGAAGTCTACGCGGCCATGCAGCGGCTCCGTATCGCTGCCTACTCCGAGGCCAATCTCTTTGACGCGGTCACCGATGTAGCGGAGCGTATGGCCGATATAGAAGGGCGCAAGGCCATCGTGCTGATCTCTTCCGGCATCGATACGTTCAGCAAGATCACCTTCGGTGAAGCGCGCAAACGTCTGCAAATGGCCGGCGTGCCCATCTACGCCATCGGCTTGATGCAGGCTCTGCGCGAATGGCTGGATGCTCACGGTTACCTCGGGCCCATCGCTCGCATGGACTTCCTGCAGGCTGATAATCAGTTACGCACTTTTGCGAACGAGACAGGCGGCATGGCCTTCTTCCCCCGCTTTTACGGTGAATTTCCTAGCATTTTCTCCGCTATTTCCCAGGCGCTCCGAAACAAATACGTCATTACCTACCAACCCTCCAACCAAGCCAAAGACGGGGCTTTTCGCCGCATCAAGGTCGAGCTGGTCGATCCCAAGACCGGTCAGCCCTTGCGCATCGTCGACCAGAATGGCAAGCCCGTCAAGTACCAGATCATCGCTAAGCGTGGCTACCGCGCACCCTTGCCCGTCGAATAAACGACGAATAGAATTCGAAAAGTCACAAGCGCCGATTCCGAAACGACAAAACGCCGAGTTGTCAAGTCCAAAATTTCCCACAGTTACAACAAGATAAATCGGCATTGACAACCGTCTGATTGCTCTGTTACGTTCGGACCGTCCTGCCATGCGCGATCCTGTACCGACACCACCTTCTGCCGCTCAGATCCTGCTGGTGTGCAAGAACCGTCATGGCTTGTCCGCGCGCAAAGCAGTGCTCGAAGAAGCGGGCTACTGCGTGGTCACCGCTACGACACCCGCCGAGGCGCTGCATTGGTTGGAACAGGAGCACTTCGATATCGTGGTGACCGACCACCAACCGCCGTCGCTGAATGGCTTAGAGCTGATCCAAGGCATTCGCCAGAAATGCCCTTCGCAGCTCATCGTCCTGATCTCCGGTCTGGTCGACACGCTTGGTTTGAATGAACAGCGCACTTGCGCTGATCTGGTCATCCAAAAGAGTGCTCGCGAGGTCGATCACCTTTTGCGAGGAGTCAAACAGTTGCTCGCACGAAGCCAGGCGGCACGTAAACCACCTGCTCGCCACGCGTCGGCTCTGGCGCAGCGGCAAGGCCGCGCCGGCTCCTGAGCGAGAGCCTGCAGCAGGTAGCTCCTGTCCCTCGGCCGGTATCGTAAGATCTTCGAAGAGGAGCCGCTTATGGTGGAGATCTTGTGGCTGGGGCATGCATCGTTTCAACTAACGCTGGACAACCAAGAGGTCATCGTCGTCGATCCGTGGCTTCAGAGTCCAACCTTTCCCAAAGATCACAAATTCTCCCGCATCGACACCATCTTGGTGACGCACGGGCATTTTGACCACCTGTCTGACGCGGTGAGCTTGGCGCGCCAGTTCCCGGCGACCGTGGTCAGCAACTACGAGATCTCGGTCTGGCTGGAATCTAAGGGCATCAAAAACACGTTGGGAATGAACAAAGGTGGGACTGTGCAGGTCGGCTCAGTGAAAGTCACCATGACGGATGCCCGGCATAGCTCCGGCATCCTGGACAACGGCAAGATCATCGACGGAGGCGAGCCGGCCGGTTACGTGATCCATCTGCCAGACGGGCGTGCGATGTATTTTGCAGGCGACACGAATGTCTTCGCTGACATGGACTTGATCCGTCAGCTCTACGCTCCGCAACTGGCTGTGCTGCCGATCGGCGGTTTATACACGATGGGGCCGAAGGAAGCGGCGCTGGCTTGCAGGCTCTTGCGACCTCAAAAGGTGATCCCGTCGCACTACGGGACGTTCCCACCTCTGGCAGGCCGGCCCGAGCAGCTGGCCGAACTCATTCGAGACCTGGAGGGCGTTGAGGTTTGGCCGGTGGAGATTGGTAAGCCCGTCCAGTGGTGAAGGGAGCTTGTATCACAAGGCCGGCAGCTTCCACTCTCCGAGCCCGAAGGCTCTCAACGGCGGTGGTATGATGTGTGCGTCATGAAAGTTGGGGTGATCGGCTTGGGCTTCATGGGGCGCACCCACCTGCTCGCGCTCCGCAACATTCCATCAGCCGAGGTGGTCGTGGTGGCCAGCGACGATCCCGTCGCCCTCAGCGGTGACCTAACCAGCGCCACAGGCAACCTCGGTATTGCGGGCGCGCGCTTCGATTTCTCCGGTATGAAAAAGTACAGCGACTGGCAAGATGCAGTGCGCGACCCCGACATCGATGCCGTAGATCTTTGTCTGCCGACCTATTTGCACGCCCCCGCTGCTATCGCAGCACTCGAAGCAGGCAAGCACGTGCTTGTGGAAAAGCCAATGGCTCTCGACGGCGATGAAGCAGATCGCATGCTGGAAGCGGCCCGGCGCTCCGGCAAGATCTTGATGACGGCTCACGTGCTTCGGTTCTTCCCAGAGTATCTGCCACTGATCGAGCTCCAAAGGGAAGGCAATTTGGGGCGACCGCGTGCAGCTTTCTTCCGGCGCCGGTGCGCTGCACCGAGCTGGAGCGCTTGGCTCACCGACCCGGCCAAGAGTGGCGGGGGAGTCTTTGACTTGTTGATTCACGACGTGGATATGGCCATCCACTTATTCGGAGTCCCAGAAGCAGTTTCGGCCACGGGGTGCACCGACGAAGCCCGCGGCCTCGATGTGATCACGGGCACTCTCTATTACTCGGACGGCTTCACCGCGGTGATCACGGGCGGCTGGCACCACACCGGGGCGTATCCTTTTTCGATGGAGTACACCGTAAGCTTCGATGAAGCCACTATCGAGTACAGCTCAACCGGGCGCCCCCCGACCTTGTACACCAGATCGGGCGAGGAACGTCGCCTACCGGTCGTGGACAAAGACGGCTACCAGGCAGAGATCGAGTATTTTCTGGAGTGCGCTGCGGCGGGCAAGCAACCAGAGCACTGCCCGCCTGAGGAATCGGCAGCAGCGGTCAAGCTCACACGCTTGATGGCCGAGGCACGCAAGTTTAACGGGGAGAAACTACCATGCCAGATCTAGAGCCGCTCGAAATCGGAGTCATGTTCTGGGCAGGCGGTGACCCGCTGGAGACCATCCGTGAGGTGAAGTCCTTGGGTGTCCGCTGTGGCCAGCTTGGAATTCCCGGTGAGATGGAGCTGGACGGGGCAGCGCAAGCTTGGAAACAAGCCCTGGAAGCCGAGCAATTCCGCCTTGTAACGGTTTTCGCCGCGTATCGCGGGGAAAGCTACGCAGACATCCCTACAGTCCAGCGTACGGTCGGGTTCATCCCTCCTGCCACCCGCCAAGAGCGTGAGGAACGGACCTACGCAGTGAGCGACTTTGCCGCCCGGCTAGGTGTCCCCAGCATCGCCACTCATATAGGATTCATTCCGGAGGACCCATCTCATCCCGATTACGTGGCTGTCCGGGATATGGTCCGCCGCGTTTGCGATTATGCAGCCCGACACGGTCAGACTTTCGCTCTGGAAACCGGCCAGGAACCAGCCCGGGTGCTCCGCCGCTTTATCGAAGACGTCGATCGGCCCAATCTGAAGGTCAATTTCGACCCGGCTAACATGATCATGTACGGCAGCGGCGACCCGATCGAGGCTCTGGATATAGTCGGCCCGTGGGTGATTTCGGTTCACTGCAAGGATGGCGAGTGGCCCGCTAAAGATCGCCCTGGAGCACTGGGGGTGGAGAAACGCCTGGGTGAGGGCGCCGTCGGGATCGAACGGTTCATTCAAAAGCTGAAGGCAATAGGCTATCGCGGCACGCTCAATATTGAGCGGGAAATCGAAGATCGGCACCAACGGCTAGCAGACATACGGGACGCCATCGAGTTGTTGCGCAAACTCCGCTGAGTAGGGTTGCCTTGCAGCATTTGACTCGCAGTGGCGTCAACCCAGGGCACGCCAGATCCCGATCCATTGAGGAGCCCACTGCACGATCACCCGCAAATCCAGCAACGTCATTAGCAACAGGGGAATGCTGCTCCGGCAGCCTTGAGTCCAGCAACTCACGATCCAGCACACTAAGGCCGGGCTCAACAAGCGGCCGTAATTGTATACATGGAGCCAAGCCTCGTCCTTCTGAAACACCAGAGCAATGAGGGCGAATGCCAAGGCCGCACGCGCCACCGGGTCTCCGCGGTGCTTGATGCCGTAAAAGAGGACCCCAGCGATCGTGGCGCAAGCAGCCGCCAAAGCCAGGAAGTCTAAGCACATTAGCCCAACGCCTTGCCACGCAGGCAGCGAATACGAGCTCGGATTCGCAAGGGCGTGGAGAATCGACAGTCCTGGCAAGCGGCGAACTCCAGATGAAGGGAATCCGTGTAGCGCGATCACTAGAAGGGCCCAGCCAAGCCAGGGCCACAACAACTGAGCTAATCGGACTAAGCGAGCACGTGCTTCTTGCCGATCAGCGGCCCAGGCCACTGCCAGCACCAATCCAGTCTCTCGAGCGAAGGGCGCTAAAGCCACCGCCAATTGCTCAAGCCTGCGCCGACCCTTGATGACGGCCCACGCAAAACCCGCCACCAGAGCGCAGAGGACGTGATCCACCGTCATACGGTCGATGAAAATCAACGCGGCAGGACTGGCGTAAAACACGAGGCCCCAGTTCGGAGAACGTCCACTGGCAAGAGCCAACTGGCCGAGCCACCAGGCGCCGAGGATAGCAAAACCTAACCCGATCAAGCGGTAGGCCCAGTCGACCCACGGTTGAGATCCGAAGACAGCCACGTAGGCCAGGCCGGGGAGCAGAATCCTAAGGTATCGTAGGGCCGGGGCGTCCAACCACTTGGCCATAGCGCTCCACGGCCAGGGTTGGTGCGCGATGTAATGATAGGCCTGACCGTCATAACCGAAGCTGGCAGGGAACTGGTAGACGTTCTCCCAGGCAAGCTCAGGCGGTACTCGGAACCGGTCCCCCGCGCAGAACAGTGCCGTCCAGTTGCCGCCATAGTTAATAGACACAGTCAGCGTCCACCAGGCCAAAACGAGGAGTGGCGGTAGCAGAGCCACCCAACCCAACCACCACCTTGCGGCCGGCAAAAGGCGTGGTGCCATATCGGTTGCTGCAGCAGCCTGTGCAGGCAAGCTCACATTCTACGGGAGTTCGTCATGACCAATCGGCGCAAGCGGGGGCATGGCTGGCCTTCTGGGGCCGTAAGTCGTAACCGGGTCGCGTGAGATCCTGCGACCCATGGCTTGTCGAACCTGGGCCAGGGTCGCCAGCAGCGATGCCCTCCGATCCGCTGAGAACCATCCCTCGTTGAAGCATGCCCGCGAGGCCTGCGCACTAACCACCAAAACAGTCCCTCGGCCCACAGGCAGCCCCACTCTTCGCCAATCGCTGACGAGCGGGTTGTGGAGCCCGACTGGGCCTACAATGAGGGTATACCTTCGTGGGTGGACAGCTAATACGCAGCTAATAGTCGGGAGTTGTGGCCAGGAAAGGGTCGGTCCCGGAGGGCATAAGCTGGGTATGCCACACGCGCTGGGTGTTTCGCTTCAAGCGGACGCCGGAGCAGTTCACCAAGCCTCGATGGAGCGCTCAGCTGGAGCAAGGGCGGGAAGGGCGGTCCTCGGCGTGAACGCGCACTCGCCAGCCACTTTCCCGGACCCTCCCAGACGTTCGGGCTTAGCAGGTACCACCGTCGCTAGTGACCCACAGTGACCGTCCGGGATTCACACCGCAGCTCTCAATCTGGATCTCGCCCTTGGAAGCACTAGAGCGAGTAAGATCGCCGGTTGCCACCCCCGGATGGTAGGAGGAGCGTCCATGGTGCGAGTCCTCGCCTTGGTTGGAAACCCCACCTTACAGCTCCGGTTGGAGGAGATCCGAGCCGCAGAAGGTGTAGACCTAGTCTCGGTAGGTAGTATCGCCGAAACCCAGCGGGCGTTCCACGAACACAGTTTCGCAGTGCTACTCATCGAGGTCGGTGGGCCGGCCAGCCGGGAGCCACATGCCATAATGGGGTTGATCGAAGCCCATCCAGGCGTAGCAGTCCTCTTGGTTGCGGATGAAGACTTCGCTGGCGCTGCTAACTTGTACACACTTCCGGTTCGGAATTACTTGGGCTGGACTACAAGCCATCCGGTGACGCTCAAGCTCGCTCTCCGCCGCGCCGTTGAACATCGGTACTCCCAGCTCGAGCACCAGCTGCTGCGAGAGCAACAGGGACTACAGTGGGCAACGACCCCGATCATCGCCGAAGAGCCCGTAACGCGCGAAATATTCGAGCTTGCTCGCAAGTTGGCCTCCACTCGGTGGCATGTACTGATTACTGGCGAGCCAGGTACGGGCAAGCAATTGCTCGGCCGTTGGATCCACGAACACAGTAGTCGGCGTCACCGGCCGTTCCTGGTGGTCTCCCCTGCTGAGTGGCCTCTGGTGCGACTCGAACAACGAGTATTTGGCCACACACCGCTTCGAGGTTCAGAGAACAGCCCTTGCACAGGGTGGCTGGAACAGGCTGACGGAGGAACCCTTTATTTACGCGACGTCACCGCTTTGCCCTTGGAAATTCAGCAACGCATCGTCCTCCTAATCGACCACGGCAGCTTCCGCCGGCCCGATCACGGCCAACAAGTTAGGGTCGACTTACGGGTGATCGCAGCTAGCCGGAAGGACCCAGAAGTGGCCGTTCGGGAGGGGTGTTTGTCCGGCGAGCTCTACAATCGCCTTGCGGCATGGACCATCTCTATGCCACCGCTCCGCGCTCGCACAGCCGACATCCCCAGGCTAGCCCAGGCGTTCCTAGAGCAAGCCGCACGGAGATGGCGAACCTCGACGCCAGAGCTCAGCACGGAAGCCCTAGCACGACTCCTCGAGTACCCATGGCCAGGGAACCTCCATGAACTCCGCAACGTGATGGAGCACGTGGTGTTCTATTGTGGCGATGTGGTGGCTGCGGACGACCTTCCTCTCCCTGCTCCCTGGGCCCTTGCTCGACCTCTGCCCCTAAAAGAGCTGGAACGCCTGGCTGTCGAACAAGCTCTGGCGCGCAACCATGGCAATCGTATCCGGGCCGCAAGGGAGTTGGGGATCAGCGTGCGCAAGTTGCAGTACTGCCTCAGGCGATACCGGCTGAGCGCCTAGCGCATCGAGCAGCGATCGCCGCCGCTGCCATGGCCTAGAGCGCTAAGCGTAGCCTGGGCAGCTTTTCGAATACGGGAGTCGGGGTGCTCGCTTGCGTAACGCTTCAATGCTGGAACCAATTCGGGACAGCATTGAGCCGCTATGAGCCCGACTCGGCCCACCGCCCAAATCGCACCCTCCAATATCGGCCCTTCCTGTGCCATTTCCTCCTCGATCAACAAAGCACACAATATGGGCAGGAAATCTGCCTGCAGCTCTGGCCTGAGAGCCAATAGCTCGCCTAACGCTTCGGGGATGCCGTAAGGGACCGTGCCGGACTCGTCGTTTAGTGACCAGACGAACCGGCGTGCGAGGTCGCGAACGACTGGTTCTGGGTATAGCGTCCGATCCTCTACCAGCCGTCCCAGCGCTTGGACAGCCAGCCACTTCTCGTTCTCAACCTCGGTGTACAGCCTCCGGATCACGCTGCGCAGCACGCCGCGTGGGTTTCGGACCGCCGTCTGCCGTAAGTCCTCCCACCGGCCCGCCAAAATCAACTGACGGACGTTCGCGGCGTTAAACATCAGCTTGTCACGCCACTCCACCGCAGTTCGAGCGCGTCCGGGCAAACAAAGGCGGACCTACTTGCGTTAGAGATTCAGCCGCAAGCCCGCTAGCACGTGGTGGATCCGGAAACTCTCCAGTTCGTAAAACGCCTGGCCGAGTCCATAATACCGCCACTCGGCAAAGCCGGCTACTGAGCGGTGCACCGGCAGGATCAAACGCAGCAGCGGTTGGTAGTAATTTGCCGGGCGGCTGCCAGAGTCCACGTACAACGACCCTCCGAGTTGGAGCTGCGGCACACCACGGGCTTCCGGCCCCATAGGCTTACAGTCGACCAAAGCGGTCGCCAAATGCCCGTTCTCGCGATGACGGTAGCCACCAGGAGCTAGCTGCTCGGTACGGATCAGCGTGGTATCTACACGCACGGCAATTCGTGAGTAGTCGGCAATCAGGCTCAAGCGTTCGCCTCCCTGCGGCCGCCATTCCACACTGGCGAAACTGGCCTGGAATCGTTGATCGAAGGCAAGGTCGGGCACCAGCTCCCGCGAACGTTTCTGGTTGTCCAAAAGCCGGAAGCCCCCAGCGACCCGCAAGTTGGAGGTTACCTCCCATTGGGTTTGGATGCGCAGGCGATGGTAGTCATGCAAGCTGGTTCGGAAATAACTCCGCTCAGTATCCGCAACTTCATAATCCAGACTGGTGCGCCAGCGCGCGTTGGGCCGCACATGTAACCCGGCCAGCGCCACATGTCGCTTGAGTTCCCCCAGCTCTGGGTTCCCTAAAATTCCCAACGTCCCTCCGCGAACGGTGGCATCCCCCCACTCGTACCGGTGACCTCCACGAATCGTCCACCAGGGCCTTGGGCTCACCAAAACCTCCAACTGCTGCTGGTTGGAACGGTACACCAGGCGGTCGCTAGCCGCGATTCGGAGTTCTTGGCGCAGCGATGCCTCGATGAGCGTCTCCACCCATAGGCCCGACGTGGCCGAATGGAACTGGTACGTCCACCAGCTCTCACGCAACCGCAACCACCGCCGCGGGTGTAGCTCAACGGTGGCCGTCCCGCTCGTTCGGGGCATTTTCGCTTCGGCGGAGGTAAACCCAGCACGACCTGTCAGAAAGCGTGTGGCACCCCAGTAAAGTAGCCCTCCTTCATCGAACCGGTGTTCGACCTCGCTGCGAGGCTGGCTGAACAAGAACCGCGCGGTCACGTCAAGCCATTCGGCGGGTGCAGCGCTGAGCGTGGCCCGGCTGAACAGACTGCGTCCCCGAACGCGGTAAGCTTGGTTCAGCGCGTCCAAGCGCAGTAAGTTGCCAAGAAGCGGCGTCGTCCGGTTACCGAATGAAGGGCCCGTGGAATAGACACTCTG
>JAUQPO010000403.1 GCA_030550335.1 Acidobacteriota bacterium | reverse complement strand
AGGCGACCAAACCGTTCAGGACTCTGGGCCACTCTTTTCGGCTGGATCGAAGAACACGTTGTCGATGAGCCGCGCCTTACCGAGCCAGGCCGCTACAGCCACTCGCACTGGCGCCATGATGTGCTCTACAGGCTGCATGTGCTGGGCGTCAACGACCTCAAGGTACTCAATCCGTACGGCCGGCTCCTGCTCGATGACCTGGCGAGCGCGCGCCACCAGCGCCTTCGCCGACCTCTCGCCCGATCGAGCTAGCTCCAGCGCTGCTTGCAGACCCTGGTAGAGAATCGGAGCGATCGCACGCTCTTCCGGTGTCAAATACTGGTTGCGCGAGCTCATCGCCAGGCCGTCTGGTTCGCGAACCGTAGCCACCGGCACGATTTCGATCGGGAAGTTGAGGTCACGCACCATCCGCTGGATCACCGCCAGCTGCTGCGCGTCCTTCTCGCCGAAATAAGCCCGGTCTGGCTGAACGATATTGAAAAGCTTGGTCACCACGGTGGCAACGCCGCGGAAGTGACCGGGACGAAAGGCCCCGCAAAGGTGAGTCGTGAGCCTCTGGACCTCCACATAGGTGTCAAGCGGCTCTGGGTACATCTCTTGCTCGGAAGGGGCAAAGACCAGGTCCACGCCGCGCTGGTCGCAGAAAGCCAGATCAGCCTCGAGCGTGCGGGGATAGCGCTGGTAGTCCTCCAGCTGGTTGAACTGGATCGGGTTGACGAAAATGCTTACCACCACTAGATCACACTCCCGCCGCGCGCGCTCGATCAAAGCTCCATGCCCAGCATGCAACGCTCCCATGGTCGGCACGAAGCCCAACACTGCATCGGCGTGCTTGTGGCTCTTGCGCCAATCACGAACCTCCTGGATGGTATAAGCGACCAGCATGATCAACTCGCAGGCGGGAAAATCCCGAGACGCACTTCCTCGGCGAATCGCTCTGCCGCGCGCACGATTTCCTCGCCCAGGCGCGCGTATTGCTTGACGAATGGAGGGACGAACTCGTCGTACAACCCAAAGGCGTCGTAGCTGACCAGTACCTGACCGTCGCAGTACGGACCTGCCCCGATGCCGATTGTGGGGATCGAGAGCGTTTCGGTGACTCGGCGCGCAACCTCTGCAGGCACTGATTCGAGCACGAGAGCAAAGACTCCGGCAGCCTCTAATGCCTTAGCTTCTTCCAGCAATCGCTCCGCCTGTTCAGGAGCACGTGCCTGCTGGCCGTAACCACCCAGCTGGTGCACAGACTGGGGGATCAGCCCTAGGTGTCCCATTACGGGAACACCTACCTCCACAAGACGCCGGGCCACTTCCACCACTGGGAATCCACCTTCGATCTTTACCGCGCTTGCTCCGCCTTCCTGCAGCAGCCGCCGCGCGTTGTGGATAGCTTCCGCCACACTAGCCTGGTAGCTCAGGAACGGCATGTCGGCCACCACCAAAGCTTTGCGCGCTCCCCGCGTCACTGCCCGTGTGTGGTACACCATGATGTCCATCGTGACCGGCAAGGTGGTTTCCTCGCCCATGATCACCATCCCGAGCGAGTCGCCTACGAGCAAGATCTCTATGCCAGCACGCTCCAGCAAGCGCGCCATGGTCGCGTCGTAGGCGGTCAGCATCACGATCTTTTCGCCCCGCTGCTTCTTCAGCTTGATATCGGTGACACGAACGCGCCGGGTTAGTGGCGGCATGACATCACCCATTTTGCCGCAGCAGCTGCTCCAGGGCCTCAGCAGCGGCTGGGTCCAATCCCCGGCGCCGCGCAATTTCCAAGGTATGGATCCCCAGCGCACGGTACAGCATGGCCAGACGGGGACCCGCCTGCTGGACCAGATCCAAGTGCCGGGCCACAGTGGAAATATCGCCTCGCTGAATGGGCCCGGTCAACGCACGCTCCGGCCCCATCGTGACCACGTTCCGTGCGGTGGTCATCAGCAACGGCCCTAGGGCGTCCAATGCGGCGTCGCCAGAGATGCCTGCGCGATGCATCAACTCGAGGGCGCAGGCCAGCAGTGCCGCCAGGAAATTGCTGGCTACGACGGCCGCCATATGATACCAAGGCCAACCTCCATCCGGCACCTCGAGGACACGCCCGCCCAAACGCTGAGCAATTTCGCGAGCCCACTCGCGTGCCGGCGAATCACCGCCCACCCCAAAGGCGACGCCGCGCAGCAAGGTCAGGCCAAGTTCCGCGGAGGGCAAAGTTTGAAGAGGATGGAGAACTCCACAGTGCACCCCTATGGCTCGCAGCGGTGCTAGGGGTTCGAGTCCTTGCGTTCCCGACGTGTGGAGCACGTAGCCTGATCTCAACCCAGCTTCGGCCAGACGCATCGCCACCTGGGCGATTGCATCGTCTCGCACTGCGATGAGAATGCGGTTTGCCCAGCGTGGAACCTCTTCCACTGTACAGGGCCGGACCTTCTCCCCCACGAACCGGACTGCCTCAGTGGCTTTCTCCAAATTCCTTGCCGCGACGGCGACTACAGGTTCACCACGCTCCCGCAACAGTCGCGCCAGCGCCAAACCCACAGCGCCGACGCCCACGACAGCGATGGCATCATTTGGAGCGAACCTAGAGCTTGGCTCTGGAGTATACCGAGCTTCCACAGACAAGTCTAGTCAGCCATTGTACGCCCGGTCGCCCCACAGGTGAGCATCACATGGAGCCTCGGAAACTGCGCCTCCACAAAGCCAAGTGCTAGAATTGCAATTCACATGTCGCTCCGGGTGTCGCTGTTCATCACCTGCATTGTGGATCAGTTATTCCCACGCGTAGGGCTGGC
>JAUQPO010000402.1 GCA_030550335.1 Acidobacteriota bacterium | reverse complement strand
ATGGTCCTTCTAGGAACGTGTGTAGGGGCCGAGGGACAGATGGTGCCGGGGGTTTTTAGTGGCAGCCTACACCCCAGCAGTCTAGCGGCGGCTAGAAGGAGCCTCAGGGGCCGCCTCCTCTGAGTCCCGGTACCGCTCGGACACACCTTGTTGGCCCCGCTCCGCGACTTGAAAAGCGGCGTAGTTGCGTCCACACGAAGCCGTTCCTTCGGGCATGGGAACTTCGCCGCACCGGACCGGGTGCAACGCAGGAACAATCGGTAAAGGAGCCGCGGGCGGGAACGCGAGTAGAAACCCGACCCTCACCCGGGTGCGGAATTCAACTTAGGATGAAGCCCCGCAATGCCCGGGCGAGCCGCCCTCCGCTACCTCCCCACGAACTTGAGGGCTGGCTCACCCGCGCTTGTGCGAACACACTCTCGCTTCTAGCATGTGGCGCCCTCGCGAGGGTATAGGCCACGGGCCTGTCAGCGTACCCATTTCCACAGCTTTTTGTCTTGTGCGATCATGAAATTGGCTCCAGCCCCTTGTGAATCCTCTGTGGAAACCGGTGGATAAAACATAACGATGGGTCGCTGTTTCGGCGTCGACCTCAGCAGTGGACTTCAGGTTCTAGTGGAGTTTGACCGGACGATCCGGCTGGTGGACAGCTTGATTCACCAGCATGAAGGCCTACCCATCCTTGCTCCAGGCTTTATCGACCTTCAAGTCAATGGGTTTGCCGGCGCGGACTTTAACGATCCGACCACGCCATTAGAGAAGATCTCCCAAGCGGCCAGGGCATTGTTCGCCACTGGGGTGACGCGTTTCTTCCCCACCGTGATTACGGGGCCGGAAGACCGCATTGTGGCCGCCCTCCGAAATCTTGCCCGTGCCAAACGTGAACTGCCTGAGGGTCGGGCTATGGAGGGCTTCCACGTGGAGGGGCCCCATATCTCACCGGAGGACGGCCCACGCGGAGCTCACCCACGCGAATGGGTCCGGCCGCCAGATCTGGATGAGTTCCGGCGCTGGCAGGAAGCTGCGGAAGGAAACGTGCGCATAGTGACCATAGCTCCAGAGTGGCCAGGGGCCACCAAGTACATCGAGGCTCTGGTGGCCCAGGGCGTGGTGGTCAGCATCGGGCATACCCAAGCTACTGGGGAGCAGATCCAAGAAGCCGTGCGAGCTGGGGCCACCATGTCTACTCACTTAGGCAATGGGGCTCACTCGGTGCTGCAGCGGCATCCCAATTACATCTGGGAACAATTGGCGGAAGACCGGCTTGCGGCGGGATTCATTGTGGACGGCATCCATCTGCCCGCGTGCTTTCTCAAAGTGGCGCTGCGGGCTAAGGGCATTGAGCGGTCGATCCTAGTGACCGACGCGGTGATGCCGGCTGGCTGTGCTCCGGGCCGGTATAAGGTTGGCGAAGTGGAGATTGAACTCCACCCGGGAGATAGGGTCACGCTGGCCGGGCAAGACCGATTGGCTGGCTCGGCCTTGCGGATGGATCGTGGCATCGAAAACCTGATGCGGCTCGCTGGTTTGTCGCTCCGCGAGGCCGTGACCATGGCCACGCGGAACCCAGCTCGTGTGGCTCGTATCAGTGGCCGCCAAAGGGGTCTGGCTCCGGGCGAACGCGCCGATCTGGTGGAGTTGGACTACGACCCTCAACAAGGGCGTATCCGGATCCTTCGGACTTGGCTGGACGGCGAACTGGTTTGGGAAGCTCCGGAAGGCTAAGCGAAGACCAACATCTTGGTTCCTGCCGTCAGCTAACCGCATCGCATAATCTGTACACAAGGGCGCCTGCCCCCGACGGCGGACAGTCCTCCTTCGGCGAGGAGCACCATGCTAGACCGCAGAAGTTTCCTTCGCACCGCATTGGCTTTTCCGGTCTTTGCCCGGGCCAAGCTACAAGGTGCGCCCGAGCTTTCCCGGGTCCGTTTATCTTTCATTCAGGTTTCGGACACCCACGTTTCCGTCAACCGCCTCTTCGACCCCAAGCAGGGCTACGACGTATCGGCTGAGGAGTCGATCCGGCGTACCCGCGCCGTGGTCGCCGCTATCAACGAGTGCTCGCTACCCTACGAGTTCATCGTGCACACCGGCGACGTGGCCCACACGCGAGAGACAACGGCGGACTTCGACCTGGCACGTGAGCTACTGCAGTTCCGCCGGCCGGCATACTTTGTTCCTGGCAATCACGACGTGGGCTACAGCGAAACCCCGCGGTATCTGCCTGCTTTCGAAGAACGGTTCGGCAAAGCCAACCAGGCGTTCGAACCAGCCGCAGGCTTGCGCTTCGTCTTATTCAATAGCCAACCACTGGACCACCGCGCCCCGGAAGAGCATCGGGTCCAAGCATTTCGCGTTTTGGATGAACTGTTGAAACCCCCTAAGCCTACGATTCTGTTTTGCCATGCTATGGGGCTAGCCTCCTTCCACTTGAACCGTTTATTCCCGGGCTGGCCCGAAGAGATTTTAAAGGCGTGGGTGAGCCGCATGAAAGCCGGGGGCGTGTTTGCGGTACTAGCTGGCCACTTCCACCGGGACGAGATCCACGTAGTCGATGGTTTGCCCTTTTACCTAGCAGGGCCTGTGATCAACTTTTGGGGACGGCAAACCTGTTTTCGGCACTGGCAACTGGAAAACGGCCAACTCAGCTATCGCACCATTTACCTGGAGCTTTGAGCCAAGGCCAAAGTCGGTAGGCTGGCTGGTCCTACTTACTCAGGTTGTCAATAAAGACCGTCCCTGCATTTGATGTGGCTTGGCTACACCGAAGAAGTCCAGGATCGACACCGGCA
>JAUQPO010000401.1 GCA_030550335.1 Acidobacteriota bacterium | reverse complement strand
TAACTGACTTCATTTGCGCCCGAGAAAACGTTAACCAGGCCTGGTCTAACCCAGCAGCGGTGAAAGAAATGGGTGGGCGTAGGGTGATCACCCCTAGAGAGCCTTGCGGGGAACCCCCTATACTTCCGCTCGGAGGCAGCGCGGCCAAGACGGAAGTTGGGACAGTGTAGCTGCCGCGGCTAGCCGGGACTCCACAGATAAAAGCTGCCCCTGCGTCCCCATTGCTCGAACTCCCTGTGATCATGACCCAATCCTGAGCTGTTCCACCGGTCCAGGTTACGTGCAACGGCTGAGTCAAGGGGATCTGGCTCAGTTGGTCCTGATTCGTCCATTGGATCCAAGGACCAAGAGTAGCGGTGACTTGGAACGGCCCCACGTCGGCTCCACCCCCACCGTTATCGACTCGGTATTCTCCAGGCTCTAAGTAGTCTGGCAACCCGCCACCAAAAGGTGGGGTACCTCCTCCGCCCAGCTCCGCGGAGTAGATGCCCCGTTGTCCTCCCTGTGGCTGAAGCTGTTTATTGCCCACAGGCCCCCGGACATTGATGACCGGACCAGCATCCAGGAGAGTGGGTCTTATAGGATCCAGCTCTCCTAGGCTGGGCGGCTCGTTCCTAGTGGTGCGAAACGTGTACACATAGCAACCACCTGATTCTGCATACTGCACCAGGGAACCCGACCGGATGAGCTGGTCATACGTATATTGCAGGAAAGTAGCCGACCCAATATCCGTCTTCAGGACGAATTGCCCGAAGCCCGGCACGGTGACCGCCGTCTCACTGCGGGCCAGCGTAATCGCACCCACCCGCAAACGCCCCCCTTGTT
Organism: Acidobacteriota bacterium; assembly: GCA_030550335.1. Classification (GTDB taxonomy): domain Bacteria; phylum Acidobacteriota; class Terriglobia; order Bryobacterales; family Bryobacteraceae; genus JAUQPO01. Next base: position 1,969 of record JAUQPO010000401.1, on the reverse strand, counting down.
GCACCTCCTGAAGCTGCTGCCGCGTCAAGAGACCCGGCTCCGAACAGGCACTGCTCTCACGATCAATCGAGATTGTCACCGAGTTGCTGGGCACGCCCTCCACTAGAACGCGGACTGGCACGTAGCAGCCACTCACACCCTCCGGCACGATAAAGCGAATTTGATCAATGCCCGCGCAGCAACCTGAGCGCCCCGCATAGATCACCTGGGCGCGCTGTTCACCCACCCAGACCTCGACGTTGTAACCCAACGGACCCGGCAGTGGCTGAGCCGCCTCGTCTCCTTGAACAGGCCCCAAGCCGGTCGCCCATATGTCCCACGCTTCTCCCGGTCGGGCTGAGCTGGTCAGTGTGTTTACTAAGTAGTCTTCAGCGCGCGTGAAAACCCCTGGCCCATTGCCCGCCTGGTTCAAGGCAAAGATCCCTAAGGCGTGGCGCACAATGCGGATGGGGAAAACATTGCTCGACACACCGTTGTAGGTGAGCTGAATGTTCCCGTTGCCCGTCGGAGTATTCGACGGCAGGACCGCAGACACCTGTTGATTCCACACCACCACCGGGATGGCGTCCAGTGTGACACCACCGACCGTCACGCGGACGGAAACGCCTCGGAACGTCTTCGCCAATGGAAACCTGTCCACAACAGCCGGGCTTTCCGGGCCAAGGTTGCGCCCGAAAATCGTGAACATGGCGCCTTGAGCGATTCCACCGTGAGGCAAGCTCGGGTCCACATAACTGGCGGTATTGGTAACGCCGAGAATTTCGGGTGCCTGGGCCTTAGCCAGACTGATCCACAGCGTGGCTACCGTTAGAGGCCAGCCAAGTCGCATTCTTCCCCTCCATGGCGAGCTTTCGGTCCAAAACCGACAACAAAAACTCGCGTCACTATAGTATAGCCACTAACCCTTCACTGGTTAGCGGCGATGGAATAAATCCGCCTGAGTCGACAGCATATAATTCCACACATGCTGAACCGTAGGATTTTCCTCAAATCCGCAGCGGCCGTTGCCAGCGCCATCGCGCGGCCTGTCACAGCTCTCGCTACAGCCCCTCCGAAGCTCAAAGTGACGGACGTGAAAGTTTACCCGATGAAGACCGGCCAGGTGTTCGTCGAGGTGTTCACCGACCAGGGCATCACGGGCTTTGGTGAATGCAGCCCTATGATGCACGGCTCCGGGTACGTGGCCATCATCGAGCAGGCCATCAAGCCCCGAGTAGTGGGGCGCAACCCGTTCGACGTCGAAGCCATCTGGCGGGACGTTTGGTTCAGCCGGTACAAGCTCGGCCCCATGGGGATCTTCCCGCAAGCGATCGCCGGGGTCGATATCGCTTTGTGGGACATCATGGGCAAGGCATTAGGAGTGCCCTGTTACATGCTGCTCGGAGGCAAGGTGCGCGACAAAGTGCCCCTCTATGCCAGCGCCATGCGTATGCGTCGGAAGCCGGTCGAGGAGGTCAAGTTCATCGAAAAGTGGATCGAAAAAGGCTTCAAAGCAGCCAAGGTCCACCCCTACCAAGATTGGGCGTTCAACCAGGGCTACGACGACACGCTGGACGTTGTGCGCGAGTTTCGGGCAGCTTTCGGCGATAAAGTTGCATTGCTAGTAGACGTCAACAACGCCTACACAGTGGAGCGCGCCATCGCCGTGGGTCGGGAACTTGAGCGCTACCACTGCGCGCTGTTCGAAGAGCCCATTGCTGCTTACGACTACGCCGGCTACCGCCGGTTATGCGCCGCTTTGGACATCCCTGTAGGAGCAGGCGAGCAAGAGTACACGCACTGGCAGCACCGGGACCTCATCCTACAGGGCGAGGTGGACGTGATCCAGCCAGACATTATCAAGTGCGGCGGGTTTACTGAGATGCGGAAGATCGCCGTCGTAGCCAGCCTCTTCAACCGTCCTATCCGTTGCCACAATACGCAGCCTACGGTCGGCACAGCCGCTCATTACCATTTCTGGGTGTCCACC
>JAUQPO010000400.1 GCA_030550335.1 Acidobacteriota bacterium | reverse complement strand
CGGAAATGCGGGTGCAGATGGGCTTCGCGACCATGCCCTAACTGGATGTAGACCACGCGAGCTTTTTCGTATGGGCCGATCCAAGCCATGGGTCCGTCGGCGTCGGGGTGGTCCGTGCGGAGTAAAACCCGGATGCCGGGCGATAGCCACATGTTCTTGTACGCCTCGTCGATGATGACCATTGGCGGGATGCCCTCGACGATTGGGTGTTTGGTGACGGGCTGGACTATGAGCTCGATGTCATGTTTATATGTGGAAGGCTTCTCGCCATAGCCCTCGAGCACGTAACGCCCCCCAACCACTTCCCGCCACCACCACTCCCACTTCTGGTTGCTCGCGATGGCGTGATGCAGCACCACAAGACCGCGGCCGCTTTCCAGAAACTCTTGCAGATTCCTCTGCTGGTCCTGCGTGATCTCCTGAGTCATGTCGTAGAGGACGAGTACGTCCGTGCGGTTCAGCCGACTACGCGTGTAGGCTTCAGGCTGCCAGACCACGTTAGTCCGCATGTCTGTCCAACCTTCGAACACTTTGAATAGCGTCGGGTCGAAATCGTGCCCGCCAACCACCAGCTGGACTCGCAGCGGATTTTGTGGCGCTAGCTCCCAGGACAGGCGGGCTGGTAGCGTGACCTTACCCGTGGCAGCCCACTCAACTCCCCGAACAAAGGTGGCCACGAAGCCGGGGCTCTGCATCGCCGCTACATCATGACCTAGCGCCGTATGAAAGACCCGCCCTTTTCCGTAGGTGCGGATCCAGATCAGCGGTTCATCCTTACCGGTCCCGCCGTTCTTGGGGTCGTCGTAGGCCACCGCAAGAACGCGAGAACCTGGTTTCAGCACCAGACGGTGGTAAAGCTCGTCGCTGATGCGGAACGTGGGTGGCAAACCCTGCGTGATCGGGTGCTCCCTGTCAACGACCCGCACTTCGAACACATGGCGTGGAGCGTGACCGCTGCGAGGAGGTCCCTCGGTCCAGCTAGCCCCGACCATTTCGGCATAGTCGGGCCAGGGCGGCTCCCGCAGGCCGGTCCGCCGGTGTGAGGGACCCAAAATTTCCATCGTCCCGAAGGCGTAACTCGCTCCATGAACCACCACCAATCCCTTACCGCCACGGACGAAACGACTGACCGCCGATTCTGCAATCTCGCCCCAACGCGGCCCGTTATAGTCAGTGACGAGCACGTCGTAAGGTGCCAACGCGGCCTCGTTCAATCCAGCAGGTTCCTCGGTGACCCTCACGTCGAATCGTCCGGTGTGTTCCAGAATCTGGCGGAGAAATGGGGTAGTTTCCCTCCAGTCGTGATTGTTCCGACCGGACAGGATCAGTACACGTACGCACCCTGGTGTGAAGAACGCATCCATTGAAACGGCCGCGCGCGCACAGACCGAACTCATTGCGAGCGCTACGGTTGCGGCGAGCGCGCCAGTGATTGCTGGTGTCATTCGAGAGCCTCCCACACCGCCACAATCGGTTGGCCGGCCCGTGCTCGTAGCCGGCTGGCTTCCACAACAACATAACGCAGGAGGAGCGCAGGAAAACGAGCAGCGGCAGAGCAACGCGTTGGATCATGAGGATAAGTCTTAGAGGCCTCTGAGTTGGGCAAGGTGGGGCTGGAGCTGGTGATGCGTTCGAGTGGAGTCAGGTGCGGCCCAATGGTGGTCTACCATGCAGGTGAGGAGCTACTGGAAGCTTTGCGAGGCCTGCAAGGCGTTCCTGGCAGCTACGTGCTGGCTTTGGAGGCTTCTCGCAGTCGCTGGGCTACGGTGGGCCGCCTTGGGACGTGCTGCTTTCCGCAAGGCTATTACTACTACGTGGGCAGTGCGTTTGGCCCAGGTGGACTGAGGGCGCGACTGTCCCGTTACTTTCAACCACCGCAACGACGTCACTGGCACATCGATTATCTGCTCGAGATCATGTCTGTCGTGGCGGTGGGGTATGTTACTGGCCCACCATCCAGAGAGCACGAGTGGGCTCGGCGCCTGGCGGCTGCCGCCGGCATTCGCGTGCCGGTGCCAGCCTTTGGGAGCTCCGACTGTCATTGCCCGGCACACCTGTTCTGGTCGCGCGGCTATCGGCGGTTCGAAGGAATCCTTGCACCGGCCGATTACGGCGCTGTCTGATGGGGCGGCGGGGAAGTTACAAGCATTGTCGATGTTCTGAGGCATGAGCTCGCAGGCAGGGCGTGGGAGTAGCTTCCGCCACCCAGCGAATTTGGAGGCGCAGGGACGATCGGGGTTTTCTGAATCGGTCATGCCCAACGGTGACTAGCCGCGCTCTGGAATGACCGAGTAAGTCCGTCGGCTGGAAGCGCGGGGAGAGCACACATCAGGGCTAAGCTGGGATTTCATCCATGGAAAACCGACAAGAGACGCCTGTGGGGCGACTGCAATACGAGTTCGAAGTGGGGGCGGAATCGGAAGGCCAGCGGCTGGATATTTTCCTTGCGGCGAAGCTCGGCTGGCTCAGTCGCACACGGATCAAAGAGGCGATCCGCGAAGGATACTGCCGCGTGAACGACCGCCCAGGTGAGACGGGCTTGCGACTGAAGGCCGGCGACCGCGTATGGGTGGCTGTGGAACCACGGCTACCCACAGCCATGCGGCCTGAGCCAATCCCTGTAGAGGTGATTTACGAGGACGAGTACTTGGCAGTAGTCGTCAAGCCCGCTGGTATGGTGGTTCACCCCACTGCGGGCAACAAATCTGGGACGCTCGCCAACGCCTTGAGCTATCGGTGGAATCCAGGTTTGCTGGCATTTTGGGAAAAAGGCGAGCCTTTGCCTCGTCCGCCCGTCCGACC
>JAUQPO010000399.1 GCA_030550335.1 Acidobacteriota bacterium | reverse complement strand
GAGAATCTCCTTCGAGTCTTCAGCGCAGTTACCCGTTGACTGTATCTGTACATTGCCCGCTCATGTGGCAAATCTTCACTCAAAAGCTGCTCGCGGACGTTTGGCCTGGGACGCCTTGTCACGTCCCGGCTGGAGGTGAGTTAGCTACTGGGGAAACTCCCTGGCTCTGTTTTATGCGAACCCAGAAAGTAATCTTCCAACTCATGCGCTCGGATGCGTACCCCCACATAGAACGGGCCGAACTCAGCGTACCGAGCGCTCGCCTCATCGAATCGCATCTCGTAAATGAGTTGCTTGAACAATAGTGGGTCATCGGCGAACAAGTCTACTCCCCATTCCCAATCGTCCAGCCCGATCGAACTGGTGATGATTTGTTTCACTTTGCTCGCATATTTCCGGCCCGATTGCCCATGCTCATGCATCAGGCGTCGTCGTTCTTCTAACGGCAGCCGGTACCAGTTGTCGGCCTCACCGCGCTTCCGATTCATCGGGTAGAAGCACAAGTAGCGACTTTCGGGAATACTGGACCAAAGGCGCGGACTCATCGCCTGGCGTTGCCGTTCCAGGGTCTCCACGATGGCTTGAGACCACTCGGGCGAGCCTGGCTGAATCCCACGGCGTTCCAAGTCTCTGTAGACCTGCACGGAAGAGTCATACAGGCTCAGCTCGACGACGGAAAGAAACGATCCGACAGGCTTCAAGTAGTCGTGCAGGCGGCATGGTTGGAACAGCCGCTGGGCGGCGAGTAGCTCATCGAAACTCCGGCGGAAATGCAGCACCAGCAGGTCCGCCTTGTGCCCCAGCACGGCATAAGCCCCTGTTTGACCGGCGTGTTCCGCCGATTCCAGTCGTGAAGCGGCCTGCCCCACAATTTCGCGTTGTTCTAGGGTTCCCAGGTTCCGCCAGGCGGCCCAATCCACGGCGAACATTTGGTGCAGGACTGCAGAGCCCTCCAGGGTAAGCGGCGCCTCCGGGTTTGTGAGAGTGACTTGCGGCCGCGGCTTTCCTGTGGAGGTGCCCGTTGGAGCGTTCGAGACTACAGGCTCGCGCATAATCTTCAGTTGTTTCGATGCGCCAAAGAGGGCTCCGGCAACATGCGCTCAAATGACCGAAAAAGCGATAAAGGGAACGGTTATCGCATTGCTTCCCCCAGATGGTCCACCAACCATGCGGCTCACCACCGCGGGACTGTCCACTCGACGATCCCGGCGACTGGTTCCCGGGTGACCACGGCGCCGAAGTAGTTCGGTCCGGGGCGGAGTTCGAAGATTTTCCAGTTGCGTGGCTCCCCGCCGGACGGGTCGACCAAGACACAGCCCTCGCCTTCGCGAATCGGTACGGCGAAGCGATCCAGCCCGAAACGCAAACCTTCGCCGATCGCCTTCACAAAAGCTTCCTTCCGCGTCCAGCAACGCAGAAATGCAGCGTGTCGGGATTCGGGAGCCTCCTCCAGAAGAGCGCGGACCTCGAGTGGGTGAAAGTACCGCTGAGCCAGTGCGGTGCTGTCCAATTGTGGGCGACTGACTTCAATATCAATGCCAACCGGCATCTGGAGCCGGAAAGCGTAAGCCAATAGTTCACCGGCATCTGACATGTTGAATTCGAGCTCGGGGCAGGCCGGCAAAAAGGGCTTGCCCCGGTGGCCATAGCCGAGCTGGATCTCCGCGGGTGGCACGCCCGTATAGCGGCTGAGCAACTGGCGCAGGATAGCCCGACCGGCGATGTACCGATTGCGGTCCCGCTCGAAACGGAAGCGCTGCGCTCGAGCCTGTTCCTCCGGTGCGAGGACGGCGGCCAGCTCGTTCAGGTCGGCCAATCGTTCGGTCCAGCGAGCGTACCAGACCTGAACGCAACCGGGCTTGAGTGCCGGTACTGGCGGGCCTGGAGGGAACGAGTGCAGCAGCTGAGAATCCTGTCCGGGGAACACTACTCCTTTATGCTCGCAGAACTTCAGGCACCGGCTGGCGGCGAGGCGTGTTGGTCGCACCGGCTGGGAGGCAGCCCAGTCGGAGACCTTCAGCACTTCAATCGCCGGAAGCCGCTTGTCGCAGTTCCTCCTGTACGGGTTCGCCCCCCTCAACCAAAACTCGCTTTAGCAATCGCAAGTCGTTAAGCAGGCGCCGGCTCCGGGAAATGTGGAAGGAAAGCCGTTCCAACTTGTGGGCGACCAGTAGGAGTGCTTCCTGGCGCCGGGTGGCGCCATTCGTGCGGGCCAGCTCAAGCTCCGCAGCGATCTCCTGCTGGGCTTCCTCAATCGCTTCCAGCAAGAGCTCAACGAACTGGTGGGCGCTCTCGACACTATCGAATGGTGTCTCGGGAGTGTAGGACATGCTGAGGAGCTCCTCCCGTTGCTGCCCCGCATTATAGCTCCAACTAGATTCAAAAGAGCAGGCTTTCTGGCCCGTAGGGGAGCTGATCGCGGAGCCCGCGAGGGCCAAGCTGAGCTCAGCCCCCGCGGGGGCAAAGTGCAGAACTGCAGCTCATCCGCACCCGCTGGTTGATCCGCAATTCTCGCACTTATAGCAGGAGCCACTGCGGGTCATCAGGGCCCCACACTCAGCGCATACGGGCGCATCTGCTACCACCGGCTCGAAGGGCAACGCGGGCTGGATATCCGGCTCCGTGGGTCGCAGCTTCGGCACGTCGCCAGCCTCCGTCCGAGCGTATTCGGGGCCCAGGAATTTCAGGCCCAGCCAACGGAAGATGTAATCCATGATCGACTTCGCATAGGGGATCTGAGGGTTACCCGTCCAGCCACTGGGTTCAAACCGCACGTGGCTAAACTTGTCGACCAGGAATTTCAGTGGGACGCCGTACT
>JAUQPO010000398.1 GCA_030550335.1 Acidobacteriota bacterium | reverse complement strand
GTTTGGCGGCCCACGGCCACGCGACGAACGTTTCCATGCAAAAGGCGAGTTTACCTTTGAGGGCTTGCCATGCGATCGAAAGCGGGCTTGGTTTGCGCGGCGAGTTGGCAAGCATCGGTTTAGGGCCGTGCACGTAGTTTTCCCGAGCCGGGTGAGCCGGCCGCAAATGTCCAAGTGCATGAACCGCAACACCTTAGGCTTAGCAGGTGCACGCGCTGGCGCCTGCAGGTTAGAGACAAAATGTCCTGCCGGCCCAGACACTTTGTCGCTTTCCACTGCTATCGCTTGCCGGCTCAGCGGCTCAGAGTTCCTCTTCGGCACCTGTAGGCTCGGTTCGATCCAGCGAATCTGTTTCCCGTCTTCGGGTATTCACCCAATGGTGGATTGGAGTGTGCCGGACCCATAATCAAGGGCAGGCCCGCATGAGCTCCGCTGTCCACCGGTACGAGTTTCTTGGCTTGACGGTGATCGTGGCGAGCCCACTCATGCGTCGCCTGCTAGAGCGAGTACGTCAGGTGGCGACATCGCCGGTCGCGGTGCTGCTGACAGGCGAGACAGGTGTAGGGAAAGAGGCCATCGCGCGAGCCCTCCATCATTACTCGCCTCGGCGGGAGCAACCTTGGGTCGATATCAGTTGTGCTGCACTGCCAGAGCAACTGGTCGAAAGCGAGTTGTTCGGCAGAGAAAAGGGTGCTTACAGTAGCGCGGATTCGTCCAAGCCCGGGTTGTTCGAGCTGGCGCACCGAGGGACGCTGTTTTTGGATGAAGTGGGCGAGCTACCTTTGCATGTGCAAGCTAAGCTTCTGCGCGTACTGGACGGGGCCGGTTTTTTCCGGCTGGGGGGCACCCGCAAGGTTTACGTCGACGTTCGGATAGTCGCCGCCACGAACCGCCCGCTGGCGGAATTGGTCGAGCGGGGACGCTTCCGGGCAGATTTGTATCATCGACTCGCGCAGGTGGAACTTGCAGTTCCGCCTTTACGCCAGCGCCCTGAGGACATCGTTCCTTTGGCGGAGCACTTCCTTTTGCAAGTGGCGCCTGGCAAGCGTCTTTCCGAGGCGGCTAAAAGCTTGCTCCAGAACTACTCCTGGCCTGGCAACGTCCGAGAGTTACGCAATGTCATCTCGGCGGCTGCGGTCACCTGTGGCGGCGATGTGATCGAACCGGAACACTTGCCCGAGACCTTGCGACTGGACCCGGCCCAAGGGCTGCTGCGATTGGCAAGCCACCTTGAGTCCCCGCTCAATTTTCCAGAACTGCGGTTGGACCGTTTGGAACGGTACGCTATCGAGCGGGCGCTGCAACTGACTAACGGGCATTACCAGCGGGCTGCAGAGATGCTCGGGATCTCCCGCCGGACGCTTACCCGACGGCTCAAAGAGTTTGCCGAAGCGGGGAGGCCGATCCGATATGCCTGAGAGCCGCCCTCAGGAACGTCGTCGCGAGGTTCGCAGGCCCGCACAGGGTTCGGTCCGTCTCAGCACCATCCAGCCAGGCGTCTATGAAACCGAAGGGGAGCTCGTTGACGTCAGTCACTCCGGGTTCCGGGCGCGGCACGGGTGGCTCGAGCTGAGCTGCGGCGATACAGTGCGTTTCGCCCACGCGTTTGCGCGGGGCATTGCTCGCGTGGTCTGGAGTCGGATTCACGCTGCTTCGGCAGAAACTGGCTTCTTGATTCTCGAACGCGAAGAGACCACGTCGCGCCCAGCTTAGCCCGTCTGCCCGTTATCTACCGCTCACGCGAGCTACCCTTGCCTGTTCGCCGGGCGGCAGGGATCTTTTGGCAGCTGGGGCGTAAACCCCTCTTTTCAGTACACCGGAATGCACCCTGTGAGCCGCTTACTTCGGGAAGCTTCGTGCGGCGGTGGCCTCGTCGTCGTAGCATTCGAAAACGGTGAGGAGTTTCGTCACCTGCAACAGGTCGAGTGTGCGACCGCCCACCCCGACCAGCTTCAGCTGGCCGCCATTGTTAGTCACGGTGGTGTATGCCCCTACCAGCTCGCCTAATCCGGCGCTGTCCATATACTCGACACCGGCCAGGTTCAGGATGATGTACTTGCGGCCTTTGTTGATCAGTTCCCGTACGGTTTCACGCAGCTTGCCCGTAGCCTCTCCAAGGGTTACGCGCCCAGTGACCTCGACGATGCTGACGTCACCCGCCTCTCGTGTCTTGATGGTTGCGCTCACGGTCTGTCTCCTCTCTGGCAGTACGCCGAATTCGGTGGTACCGAAAGTAGGTATTATCGCACTGGTCGATTCTCCTGCAAATTGCTGGCGAAATTGCGCTAGACTAGTCGCCTTGATCGCACCGGCGGCCGACGACTCTTCGAGTGGGTCAGCCTTTCGTCCGGTAAGGTACTTTGCGCACAAGCCGCTGCATGTTCCAATGGCCTCAAGCCTTAGAGGCCTCCGACGGATCATTCCAGCTCGCGGTTGCACCCCGGGGTCTTCTGCGCAAGGCAAAGCAGCCGACGGCTCAAGTCTGCGACCAGTGGTCCCGAAGGGGGCTCCGATCGGGGCTTCACAGCCTTTCGACGCCGGTGGTCGCTCGCCTGTGTTGCTGGGGCGCGCAGCCGCAGGCTCTGGACACCGCCTGATGCCAGGACCCTTTTGCCGCTGCAATGAACTCCACTAGCGACGTGGCAGTGGTCAACGAGAGCCGGGTAGTGAGCAGGGGTATCGTGGTCATTACCGGCAAAATAGGATTCCCAAGGCTGGCAGTCCGGCAGCGTCCCGAGAAGGCCTGAAGCGGCGGGGAACAGCCGAGCTGAGCCTCATTTCCCTCGGCCAGGTGTTGCAGGCGACCTAAAGCTCGCGGCTTTTCTTTGGTAGGGCAACCTACGAGCCGCGATTCAG
>JAUQPO010000044.1 GCA_030550335.1 Acidobacteriota bacterium | reverse complement strand
CGTGGACATCGAGTTCGGCCGGTTAGGTTCGGAGCCGTTTCCTCCACAGTCCACCCGCCAGAAGCTCACGGTGTACGACGGATTAGTGACGGTCGAGGGCGAAGGTGTGCGGGTGGAGGTCCTAGCTTGGCAGCGAGGGGATGTATTCGCACTCAGAATTGACGACCACCGCCAGGAACCTCAACCCTTGGAAGCTTGGCTCCGCATGCTGCGCCCGCCACGGGTTCGGACACGCAGCCATCTGGCCCAATCGGAACTCTTCGTGCGCGACGGCCATGTAGTGCTGCGGCAGGTTTTCACGGAAGACGATTACTATTGCGCATCCGCTCTGGTGCTAGCCGTAGTGGGCCGGCCAGCCAGAGTTGCGCAATTCGGCGACATGGCATTGGGCCTGGCAGCGCCGGCGGGACGAGCCACCGTGCAGATTTTCGTGGCTTCCGCAGCTACGTTTGATCGCCAAGTCGATGTCGTCGGCCTGGCACTGGAGCACCTGCAGCAGGCCATCCAGCGGAGTTTCGAGGGGATTCTGCGCGATAGTCGAGACTGGTGGCGCCAGTTCTGGCAGCGGGGCTTCGTTTACTTACACAGCGCCGACGGTCTAGCCGACTTCGTCGAACAGCACTACACGTACTTTCTCTACCTGATGGCCTCGAGCTCGCGAGGGCTATTTCCACCTCGTTTTGGGGGAATGGTGTGGCTCACCGGTGGGGACTACCGGCGCTGGGGCGTACAACACTGGTGGCACAACACTAGCTGTTACTATCGCGCCATTCCGCCGACCAACCGCCTGGAGTTAATGGACCCTGTGTTCCGCATGTACAGCGGCATGTACGAAGCCTGCGCACGAGCCGCCGAACAACAGTGGGGCAGCAAAGGAATCTGGATCCCGGAGACAGTCTGGTTCGACGGACTAGCTCCCCTGCCCGAGGACATCGCCGCGGAAATGCGCGATCTGTACCTACTAAGGAAACCGTGGGAAACCCGATCCCAACGCTTCGAGCAGTACGCTGCGACGGGACATCCTCATTCGAGCCGGTGGAACTGGAAAGCCCGAGAGCAGTGGCAGCAAGGCCAGTTGGTCTACACCTCCAAGTACAACGGGCCATTCGGGGAAGTGACTCACATTTTCTCGACCACAGCCAAGATCGCCTTCCAGTACTGGCTACGTTACGAGTACACCCTGGACCGACAATGGCTGGCCAGCCGCGCGTACCCAATGCTCAAGGGAGCAGCGGAGTTTTACCGCAACTTTCCGAACCTAAGAAAAGGAGCGGACGAGAAGTACCACATTTACAACGTCAACGACCACGAACCCATCAAGGGCGCGCAAGACACATTGGAAGAAGTCACTGCCATGCATGGGATTTTGCCGGTCGCGATCCGGGCGGCCGAGATTCTTGGAATCGACGCCGAGCTGCGCCAGGCCTGGAGAGAACTGCTGGACAATTTAGTGCCCATCCCTACCAACGATCATCCCAACGCCTTGGACCCACGTAAGCCTGGCGAGCCAGAAATCTGGAGCCGGGGTAACCGTCCATGGGTAGCAGGCAATCCGACGCCGAAAAACGACCACCTACTCATCCCTGCCATCTACTACGACCTCTGCAGCCTGGAGTCCGAAGATGAGCGCATCCGACGAGTTAGCCAAGCTACGTTCGAAGCAATTTACCCGGGAGGGGTCCACCCGGACACGCCCGTACCGGAACTGTCTCGCACCGCGACTGCAGCCGCGTTACTCGGCAGGGGCAAGGATCTGCAATTCCTCGTCCTGAATCAGATCCGATGTTTAAGACCCGATCGTGACTTCGTGGACTGGAAACTTACACAGGTGGGCGTCCTTCCCAATCGCATGACTCTGCGCGAAGGTGTCCAGGCTATCGGAGCGCAACGACTAGGACGAGCTGCCGAGGCGTTGCAGCTGGGTTTGCTACAAAGCTTGCCACCGAGGCCTGCAGGGGATCCGATCATCCGGGTCTTCCCCGCCTGGCCGAACAACTGGGACGCCACTTTCCGTCTTTTAGCGCGTAGGGGCTTTCTGGTCACCTCGTCAATGCAGGGTGGGAGAATACGATTCGTGGAGATCCATTCGCAACTCGGAGAGGTATGTCGCCTACGCAATCCCTGGCCAGGTGCTCCGGTGGATCTTTACCGTGACGGACAACGCTCCGGGACATTGAAAGGCTCGCTTTTGGAAGTCCCGACGCGAAGTGGAGAAACCATCTGGCTACTGCCAGCCGGTGTGAGGCCTGAACAGGTGCGCGTACGAGTTCCGTGAGTCGAGCCAAGTGTGTGCATGAGCTTCAAGATCGGAAAGAAGGTCTCCCAATGAGCGTGGTGCGCGTCAGTGACCGCGACACGACCAAGCCACTGGGCAATGAGTTGTCACGGCGCCAGCTGCTCCAGGCAAGCTTGGGGGTGGCCGCGGTGCGCTCGATGACGGGTTTGGCTGCGGAGCCGATTGACCGGCAAGCGTTGGTGCGGCGGCACACTGTGGTTTTACACAAATGGGATCCATTGGCACCGCTCAGTGTCGGCAATGGAGAGTTCGCCTTTACGGTCGACTTGACGGGGCTACAAACGTTTCCCGCCTTTTACGAAAAAGGCATTCCCTTGTGCACACTTTCCAACTGGGGATGGCACCGGTTTCCCCTACCGACAACCCTGCGGGTCGAAGATTTCCAGCCCGAATACTACGAGTGCCACGGGCGGAAGGTGCCCTATTGGACCCGAAGCAAAGGGCAAGAGGAACTTTATCGCTGGCTCAGAGAGAACCCTCACCGATTCCACTTGGGCCTGGTGGGGCTGGCTTGGCGGAATACCGAGCCCGGAACGCCCACGCCGGACGATTTGACAGGCGTCCGCCAAGAGCTCGACCTGTGGGCGGGGCGGTTAACCAGTGAATTCCGTCTTCAAGGGAAGCCCGTTATGGTCGAAACCTGTTGCCATCCTCAACTCGACCTGATCGGCGTGCGCATTCAGTCCGAATTACTGGCGAGCCGGCGGTTGTGGGTGGTGCTCCGCTTTCCTTATGCCTCATCTGAACTGAGCGCAGCTGACTGGGCTCGACCCCAGCTCCACCATAGCCGCTTAGTGGGAGAGTCGAACGGAAATGCAGTCATTCAACGGGAGCTGGACACGACGACCTACTTTGTAGCCCTTCGTTGGGATGGGAGCGCCGAGCTGGTTCGGGATGGAACGCACGAGTTCAGTTTGCGCCCCGCCCAAGGTCAGGCTGTGCTGGAGCTGAGCGTCCTTTTTACACCCACCAGACCTACCCAGCCCATCCCTCAAGCCCGTGAGGCACTCTCGGCTTCGGAGCGGTTCTGGGAATCGTTTTGGTCGAGCGGCGGGGCTGTAGAACTCAGTGAGAGCGCCGACCCCCGAGCTAAGGAACTGGAGCGGCGCCTGGTTCTCTCGCAGTATCTCACCGCGATCCAATGCAGCGGTTCGTTACCCCCGCAAGAATCAGGGCTAACATGCAACAGTTGGTACGGGAAGTTCCACCTCGAGATGCATTGGTGGCATGCAACCCACTTCGCACTGTGGGGTCGCTTGCCCCTGCTCGAGCGGAGTCTGCCCTGGTATCGGAAAATCTTGCCCAAAGCAAAACAAACAGCATCCTGGCAGGGATATCGGGGCGCGCGATGGCCCAAGATGGTAGGGCCAGAAGGAGATGAGAGTCCCTCCCCTATCGGCCCGCTACTGATCTGGCAACAACCCCACCCGATTTTCTACGCCGAGCTGTGCTACCGGGAACGGCCGAGGAGAGCGACGTTGGAGCAATACGCGGAGATCGTTTTCGAGTCCGCCGAATTCATGGCCTCCTACGCCACTGAGGACACATCTCGGGGGCGGTACGTCCTCGGACCGCCGCTGATCCCTGCGCAAGAAAACCACCCACCCCAGAGCACATGGAACCCCACGTTCGAACTGGAATACTGGCTGTGGGGACTGGAGACCGCCCTGCGATGGCGTAAGCGCATGGGGCTGGAACCTGAACCTTTTTGGCAAGCGGTGGCCCGGAAACTCTCCCAACCTCCCGTCGCGCAGGGAGTATACTTGGCCCACGAGAATTGCCCTGAAACGTTTAGCCAAAAAAACTACGACCATCCATCGATGCTGGCAGCTCTGGGCATGTTGCCGGGTAAACGGATCGACAGAGAAACCATGCGGCGTACGCTCCTGAAGGTCATGCGGGAGTGGCAGTGGGATCGTACGTGGGGATGGGATTACCCGATGGCAGCAATGACCGCTGCGCGGCTAGGTGAGCCAGAGATGGCGATTGACTTTTTGCTAATGGATACCCCGAAAAATCGTTGGTTACCCAACGGGCATGTCTGGCAACGGCCGAACCTACCCGTCTACCTGCCAGCCAACGGGGGATTGCTCTACGCTGTGGCCTTGATGGCCAAGGGCTGGGACGGCGGCCCACAGCGCCTTGCACCCGGGTTCCCGACCCGCAATTGGGTAGTGCGGTTCGAGGGCCTCCGCCAGGCGATTTAACTTCAATAAAGGCAACAGTTGAGGACAGCCAGCGCACGTCAGCTCACACTGGCGGCTAGGGACTTGCCCATCCTCCAATGCACCCATCAACCCCGAGGGTTCCAACCGAAGTAGGACAATACCCCGTCGCACACGCCTCTCATGCATGGCTCGACACCGAGTGGCTACGCATGTCCGAATGGGGGCCTTAGCTCAACCGGTAGAAGAGCTAGCCCTGCCGTCCACTTCCCAAGGAAAACGTTCGGGTGGCTTCCAAATACCGTACTCCAGATGCTCAAGAAACCCTCGCAACTCGGGGCAACTGATCGCATAGGGGGGATAGCGGCGGAATGGGTTACGGCGGCTGACGGACTCCATCCACTCCGCTCCATCGCCATCGAGCATGCGACAGAAACGGGCAAGTGCACGGGTTTCACCGACCACAACCGCTTGTTTATCCACGGGGTCGTTCACGCCCAGGTACTGCCAGCACTCCAGTGGCCATCGCAGCGCCCGGGCATAAGCCTCAAAACGAGCTTGTTTGAATTTCCACCCTACGACCGTAAGCGTCCGAGGATAACGCCCGGTGTACTCCCTAAACCGGCAAAGCGAGAACAGCAGGTTCTCAAATGAATCCCGGGCGAACTCCTCCGTCGTAGCCCGTTCGCGCACACTGTGGCAACCCCACCACTGGGACACCTCTGCCAAGCGCCAGTAACTGTATGCCTCGCTGTAGGGTCCCGCCTCGGCGTGGGTTTGCCCACCGCTGAAGATCAGCAACGTCGAGCGCCGCGAAGCCGCCAACTTCACCGCGCAAGCCACATGTTCACACAACAGCCTTCCTTCCTGCTTCTGGAAAGGAGAGAGTAACCAGTTACGGTCATCAACGGGATCCTGGCTCTTCCCGCCTAGGAAAATCGCATGCCCCGGGACGAGTACAAGATCAGAGAACTCCTGCCGGTTCCGACAAACCATACCTCACGTTAGACCTTGTGTGTAAAGACGCCACACCGGCCGGTAGGCAATCTCGTACAGCAGGCTCTACTGCCCTCCGCCGCATGGTTCATCGCTCGGCCGCTCTCTTCGGGCGACGAATCCTGCCAGCTGCTCTAACAGCGTCTGGGCTCCGGTCGGAGCTTTTCAAGCCAAAGCCCAGAGCACTGCTCCCAGAGATCGCCACTAATTAACGGGGGTCTGGACGTCGCTGCCTAAGCATGAAGCCTAACACGGACCGAAGCCTGCTTCGTCCGAGCACCTGCGCGAAAATACCGAGACCATCGATCAAGCACGCCACGCCGGATCAGATATGAATGCTAAACCCTTGCGCACGCCCCACCGTGGCATCGCCCTACACACCATGAGACTACATAGAAGTGGCCTGCGATCCGAGTCTGGTCCTAGGTGCGCCGCTAACGCTGGGCGGAACGTGCATTACACCTGGCGCGTTCTGCCGAACTGCGAAAACACCGTTACGCCGATGTATTTTTATTTAGCTCGCTTGGCAATCAACGCCTTGGCCCGAGAGGATCGCGCCGCTCGAGTCGACCACTCGCACCGCCAGGCTACCGAACGTGGACTGGCGGACCACCTATCCCGACGCGGTCAAAAGCATTAAGCGTGCCTTGCCCCATTTCGCCATACCGATCCTGCTCACGGTTACGAGCCTCTCACCGGCGCACTTCCGACTGCCTCGTCTAAGCTAAGCGGACTACAGTGTGTGAGATCTACGACCGCCCCGGTCCGTGGGCTTCGCAAGATTACGCTCGAAAATGAGTCGGTGCCAGCTTGGCTCAGAGAATCTGGCACGCAACAGTGTGGTGGATGAAAGCTCCTGTTGAGCTTGCCTCGACCTATCAAGCTCCCTGGAACGAGCGGGCCGTCTTTACTTGCTGAATCGGGGATGCGAGGAGTGACCTACACAACGCCAAAGGTAAAACCAGCTACGAACAGACGGCTGGGCCACTGTGCACGCTTCTGACCGCTATAGGGACGTAGCCACTTGACGGATTGCAACGCCGGGCTTAACCATCAGCAGGTGGATGATCGTGGGAGTCGATCTTTTCGAGGAGTTGCCAGCCCGACGTTTGCCATCGCTTGTAGCGTAGAGCTTCCAGTTGCCCGGTCGCCTAGTGCCTCCTGCCTGGTGGTGCCAATTCCACAGCCCACTGATGGTGCCCATTCAACAGCTCATCGAACCGTTGCGGAGCATCTGAGGCTCCAACATAGCCACCCCGAGCTCTTGGGCCAGTCGAGCAAGCCGATCCCAAGTCCCCTCATCGATGGGAATGCCTGACTGGCGTCGGAGTTGTTCAGCTCTGGCTTCCGGATCGCCAGCCACCAAAATCTCGCTGTAACCCTTCGCCACAGGAGCAGACTTGACCACTCGAATCAAGTGCTCCATCCGGCGCTGGAACTCATCGAGCGGGAGAAAGCGCTGGACATCGATGGCGATGAAGGTTTGGCTGGTACCCATCTTGCGGTCCAGATGATAAATCCCCCCAACGGCAGTAGCCATGGGCCCTCCGCTGAGAACGGCGCAAAGAATCTCGACCATCATCCCCAAGCCGCTTCCTTTGTACCCCCCTAGCGGCATGAGCCAGCCGCGAATCGCCTCCTCCACGCTCGTCGTGGGCACGCCATCGCGATCCATGGCCCAGCCGTAAGGGATCGTCTTCTGACCGTTAGCGTAAGCCTGCCGGATCTTGTTCATCGCCACCGTGGTTGTGGCCATATCGAGCAACCATGCCCCCGATCCCTGGCTGGGCACAGCCACACAGATAGGATTGGTCCCGATGCGCCCTTCCCGACCCTGCCAGGGCGGAACTGAGGGTGACGCATTACACATCACGATGGCGATCATCCCATGCGCGCTAATCGTCTGTCCCCAGAACGCTGCGGCGCCGAAGTGGTTGGAGTTGCGGGCCACCACCATGCCCAGCCCATATTGGCGCGCCAACCGCACAGCATGCTGGCAACAGACGTACGAGATCCACTGGCCAATGCCGTGTTCGCCATCGTACAGCAGGCAGGCCCCGGACTCAGAGATCACGTGGCCATCGGCTTCCGGCCGAATATTTCCGTTGCGGAAGTGCTTGGCGTATTCGGGCAACAAGTGGACGCCGTGCGAGTCCACTCCACGCAGGTTAGCTGACACTAAGGAAGTAGCTACGAGTTCCGCCTTGTGCTTGGGTGCCCCTAACGCGCATAGGAGCTTTGTGACGAAGGCCTCGAGTGCGGCAGCTGATACGTAGCGAGTCATGTTCGACCTCAGCGCCCGGCGCGCCAGTCGAAGAGATCGTCACCCACGTGGCGATGTACCGGCCACGATTTTCAGTGCAGGCCTCCAGTCAGCCGGCTACGGCAGTCTCTCACTGGGCCGTCCAACCCCCGTCGATCAGAATGTCCGTGCCTGTGATGAAACCGGCCTCCTCCGAGCAAAGATACACAGCCAGCTTACCTATTTCCTCCACCTTTCCCCAGCGCCCTAGCGGAATGCGCGAAATGAACTCTTGGTTGAGCTTGGGGTTTTCGATTAACACGCGATTCATCTCGGTAGCGAATGGGCCAGGACTGATGCCCACCACCGTGATGTTTTCGGGCGCCAGTTCCAAAGCGAGAGCTCGCGTCAAACCCAGCAAACCGGCCTTACTGGAGCAGTAGGCGATCCGGCCCGGCAACGCCACCCAGCTCATGATGGATGTCATGTTGATAATTCGCCCATACCCCCGGCCACGCATGTGCGGTACGAAGGCTTTGCACATCAAAAAGACACTGGTGAGATTCGTGTCCAGCACGAGCCGCCAGTCCGCTAAGGTCAACTCCTCGAGGGGCTTACGCACATTCACCCCAGCATTGTTGATGAGGATATCGACCAGGCCCGCCTGCTCCCTCACCTGGCGCTCCAGCTCACGGACTTGGTCTTCCGAGGTGACGTCTGCCTGGAACGTCCACACGCGAGCTCCCAAGCGTTCAATTTCCTGTCGAGTTTCCTCAAGCTTCGCGCGGTCACGGGCTACCAGCACCACCTTTGCCCCGGCTTCCGCTAAAGCGACCGCCATGGCTCGGCCCAACCCGCGGCTGGCTCCTGTGATCAATGCCAGCTTCCCTGCAGGGGGTCTTTTCTGCTCTACCGTCATCTTCCTGCTCCAGCCACGTTAACGCATTTACGAATGCCCAACATCGGGTGAGGTGGGTTTCCAGCCTTGGATTGACGGGTCGACATCGTACAATCGCCCGTTATCCGTCCGGTTGCGGCTCTGCGCGTTTACCCGGTAACCTGCAGCGGCGACCCACACTGGCGTCACTTGAGCCGCCGCTGCACACACGATCTGGGAAGGCCCCAGCCGACCCTCACTCCATCATCTTGGCCATCTTCTTACGGGCTCGCTTACGAGCCAGCGCTTGCTTCAGACGGCGTTTCTCGGTCGGCTTGAGGTAATAAGAGTGGCGCTTGATCTCCTTGATGATGTCCTCTTGCTGCACCTTACGCTTGAAACGCTTCAGAGCAGCGTCGAGTGATTCACCTTCTTGAAGGACGACTTCTGCCAAGCTTCAGCTCACCCCCTGTCTACGCACAAATTTTTGCTCCCTGCTACGCGCAGGGAGCAACTGCGAGAAGCCATTTCTATGGTATAAAGAACGCGCTGGAAGCTTCAAGCCAAACACCGGCAAGCGCTAGACATGATGGCTTATGTGGACTTAGGCTCTATCCTGACAGCCCTCACGTTCGTGATCCTAGGCCTCGTCGTTTTTCTCTTCGCCTTCAGGTTGATGTGGCCTGCGTTACTAGCAGCCGTGCGCCAGGAGATCCTGGAAAAGCAGAACCTGGCTGCTGCGGTGGTCTTCGCAGCTGTCGTGATCTCTTTGGCGTTGATCGTAGCAGCAGCAGTGCATTGAAGACCCAGCCGGTTATTGAGCAGCTCCGGCGGGATCGCGCCCGTCTCCTTGGCAGGCAAGTCGTTCAACCCCACACGGCTCCGGAGAAGACCATACGCGAGCGTGTCTGCGCGATTTCAACCCTGGGGCTCAATGCTGAACACATCCCCAACGACCCCTGCTCCGAGCCCGTCGCACATCCATCGCTGGCGTGCTATGTCGTTGCGGTTACAATGGCAGTTTCCGAGCGCGAATGGCGCTCTGCCAGTCGCGCCTCGGCTGTTCATCGCCACCGGAGGACCCAATGCGATTCGTAATCTTGAACGTCGTGCTCGCGGCCATGCTGGCTCCGGCTGCGCCCAACACCCTCGCCCCCCAAGAGGCGGCGGAGGGTTGGATTTTGCTCTTCGATGGGGAGACGCTTTTCGGATGGACCAGTGAAGGGCAAGCGCAGTGGCGGGTACAGGATGGGGCTATTGTCGCGGATACAGGCGGGCCCGGCTGGCTGCGTACGAACAGTGAGTTCGCCGATTTCCTGCTCGTGTGCGAATTTCGCACCGGCACTGACGGCAACAGTGGGATCTTTCTCCGGGCTGCGAAACCGGATATTGGGGCACCTCACGAAACCGGATACGAGCTACAAATTTGGAACCAGCACCCCGAATTCCCCACAGGGAGTCTTGTCAACCATGCGCGGGCGAGAAGAGCATCCTTCCGCCCCAACGAGTGGAATCGGTTCGAGGTCCTCGCCAACGGAACGCACTGGATCGTGAAACTGAACGGGGAACGGGTGCTAGAGACACGGGATTCAAAGTCGCGGGTAGGCTACATCGGGCTCCAGTTCAACCCTGGGCATCCGGTAGCATTCCGCAACATCAAGCTCCGGCCGCTCAACCTCCAGCCGTTGTTCAACGGCCGGGACTTAAGCGGCTGGAGACCCGTGGACTCCCCCCGAGCTAAGGAGCCACCACGCTGGACGGTTCGCGAGGGGATGATCCATGTAGAGGGCGGTCCCGGGCACCTGGAAACCGAGAGCCTGTTTCAGGACTTCGTCCTTCAGCTCGACATCCGTACGAACCCTCAGCAGCCCGACCACCACCCTAACAGCGGTGTCTTCTTCCGCGGGCGACCAGGGGAGCTGTGGAGCGGCTACGAAGCTCAAATCCGGAACGAGTACAAGGACGACCCCTCAAACCCGGTGGACTACGGCACTGGGGGTATCTACAGGAACCAAGCGGCGCGTAGGATCATCGCCCAGGACGGTGAGTTTTTCACGATGACTGTCGTGGCCCGTGGCCGGCACCTCGCTACTTGGGTCAACGGGTTTCCAGTGGCGGACTGGGAGGATCCAAATCCCGTCGGCACAAATGTGCGCAAGAAGGAAGCTGTGCTCGAACCAGGCACGATCAGCCTGCAAGCGCACGATCCAACGACCAATCTGGACTTCAAACGAATCCGCATAGCACCACTCCCCGAACGGGGACCGGACAAAGGGCGTTAAAGCAGAAAGCACGAACTCGGATGACTCGGTGGCGCAGCCGTGGGGTGGATGGCCTCTGCGACTGAAGAACCGATGTGGGTGAAAGGATCGCCGGTACCACACCAGCGAGCAGGAAATAAGCTGGGTACCTACGCGGTGCGCGGCGGCTGGTGGCCCCACAAGGGAAGAGCCTAGATCAGAGCTGGTAATGCGCAGGCTTCCGCGGGACCCCAACGCTGGCCTTGGCTTAAGCGCATTACAGCTGTAGACACGCTGGCCGACGGAGCGTAGGTTCCTTCTCCAAGCTTGGAGATGGCAACCTAGACATCCCTGCGGAAACTGACTTGCAACTACGCCTGGTTCTCAGTCCGCCTGCCGGAAGCCGCAGCAAGTTCACCTCCCGGTCACTTGAGTAGGGCAAAAAAAAAATTTGTCGTGCGGTAGTCCATACGTCCGTCTGGTGAGTAAGGTCTTGCTCTCCACCTCGGCCCCACCATCAGTGGTGAAGCTGTTGCCCTACCCTTCCTGCACACAGCCGTTACTGGGTATTTCTAGGGCGTTTGTCCCACAGGGCAACGTTACCGCGGACGTGTTGTCGCCCGCACCAAAGGCAGAAAAAACCAATCCATTTAATGGCCCGAAGGGGACGATGAACCGAGGCTTCCGCCTACCAGCCACTCTTGGCCAGGGGCTAGTTCCCGCCCACAAGCACTCTCGGCCGGGCCGTGGATGAGATCACGGCGATGGAGAACCTTCCGATCGGGCGTCCTGAAGTTGCTGTTGTAGCTGCCTCGAGGGCCGGTTCGAAATTGCCGGGCCCTGAACCGAAGCGCAAAGCCATCCGACACGGTACCCGTTTTCCCTTCCGAACCAACGCGTGGAGTGGCGGTGAAAATTGGTGAGCGCCGAATGTACGATACTCCGAAGACCTCGATTCCGGAGGGAACCTCATGCGACGGAGGGATTTTCTGCAAACCAGTCTGAGCGGCGTCTTGTTCCAAGGGCGACCGATTCAACTGCCGGACGCGCCCACCGAGGTGTTCATCGAACGGGCCCTGCCCGGCAAGCCGCACGCTGGAAAGGTACTGGCGGCAATCCAACCGCACTCGGACGACATCCCGCTGTTCGCCGCTGGCACTGTCGCCAAACTCCTCAACGAAGGCTACACGGGTTATTTGATCCGCGTGACCAACGACGATATGGCCGGCCCAGGGACCATCGGCGAAACGGTGCTCGCTAACGAGCGGGACAACGATGAAGTAGCGCGCGTATTAGGGATGAGAGGCGTTTTCAACCTGAACTACAGCAATCACCAGTTGGACGGTGAGTCGCGCTTGGAAATCCGCGCAAGGTTCATCTTTCTGTTCCGCTTGCTAAAGGTGGATACCATCGTGTGTTTTGACCCGTGGGCGCTCTACGAAGAGAACCCTGACCATTACGTAACGGCCCAGTGTGTTGAGGCAGCCTGTTGGATGGCCGGCATGACTAAAGATTACCCCGAGCACTTTGCCGCTGGACTGGAACCGCACGCAGTCAAAGAAAAGTACTACTTCGCCCGCGGGCCACAACTGGTTAACCGGATCGTGGATATTAGTTCCACGATCGAGAAGAAGATCGAGGTCAACCTCGTGAATCGCGCTCAAGGCCCGGCGGGAAACAACGGTGCTCGCCTGCGCCAGAGACTGGCGAAGCAAGGGTTACGGCTGCCCATCCTGGGCGATGACGACGAGACAGCGAACCGGGAATATATCCGGCACTTTGTCCTCGCGCGAGACCGAGAACTCGGCCAGCGGTACGGGTTGGGATACGCCGAAAAATTCCACTACATCGGCCCAGAGCCGTCGCCCGTGGATCAATACATCAAGCAGCATGCTGTGCCTTTGTAGGAGTGCTGCGGGCATAGCAGCCAAACGGGAGTTCAAGCGGACTCTGCTGATCGCGGGCTCCACTTTGAAGCCGAAGCTCGGTGCGGTCGAAGCATCCAAGGGCTGGATAACTCCGGCTCGTGCCTCCTCGGACGCCCTCACGGGGTTCCAGGCCTGTGCGAAACCTCAACCCCTAAACCCAGCACACCCGTGCTCCACCGCAGAACCCCGTCGCCAAACCTCTTCGGGTGATCCGTGGATACCTCAGACCCGCTTCACCTCTCGATCGTACAAAGCTAGCAAAGACTCGATACCCAACCGGCGACAGACGGTCTCGATCTGATAATTGGCGTCCAGATCCACCGTGAGATCCTTCCGCGCGGGCGAGCCCCAAGTGAACCGGTAGCGCGGATTGCCAATCGATGTGCAATGCCCCTCCGCTACGAGTTTCAGGGGAATGTCTCTCACCCGCCCTCCGTATCTCCGCTTCCAGTACATGATTCCCGTCCCATGATCCCAGTAGTAGGAACGGCGCCGTTCTCGCTCGGCGGCATCCGGGCAATTGGGGTGAAACGCGAAGTGCCTCCACCACCCGGTCCCTGTCTCCCAGTGGCTCCGGCTCGCCTCATTGGTTTGGCACCCCACGAGTTCCCAATAGCGATGTCGCTTCCAGCGCAGCCAGTTCCGGATGCCCCCGGTTTCTTCCACTGCAGCCAACTCCCCTGGTCTTAGCGACTCGAAAATCTCGGCCAGACGTTCCATTGTGGAAAGCCGGCAGAGCAAATCCGAATGCCAGAAGGCCAGGCGGTCCTTACAAAAGAGCCAGGAGAATTCGATAACGAAGTGCAACCACATTTTGGAAAACCCGAAGCGGGCGTTGAAATCCACGAACACGCTTCCCGGTGCTAGCGTAGGGATTGGAGCTGCCGGGTCCCGGCCCACAACGGGGGTCCATCCTACGTGGAGGATCAACAGCTGCTGCACCCAGCTCCACCGATCGCTTACGTGCCACACTAACCACGGGCGATCGATGGCTCCAACAATCCTCCTCCACTCTTCAGCAGCCTCGAATATCTTCTCAAGTGGGATCGTGTCAGCCTCCCAGTCGCCCGTCCCAACTACGCAAGTGCTCATCCGTCAACCCACCATCCCCGTCGCCCCCTCATTTCTGTCTTTGTGGCTGAACCGGTTGCTCCGTCACAACCTCCTCCGGTAAAGGTTCTGGCGTTTCGAACTTGATGACTGCATCTGCGGCGAACTTGCGATAGTTGCGAAACTCAACCTCGTTCTTAACCAGCAGCTTTGCTTCACGCATTTGCATCACGAATCGCAAAGGTAGCAGGTATTGCTGCCCACCAATGTCCACGTAATCGTAATCCAGTGTTGTGCGCGCTTCCCTCACCGGAAATTCCGGGTCGATATCCACTGCCTCAAGGGTCACCCGCAGTACTTGCAAGGTATCGCGGTCGATGTAAACCAACCCACGATAAGCCGGGATCGTGTGCAGGCGTTTCTGGTATGTGATGGTCCAATTCGAACGATCCTTCCGGACGAAGTAACTGTACACGTGCGTGATCCTGCCCCTCAGCTTGCCCCATCGCTCCCACCGGAACGTGGTCTCCGTCCTCGGCTCGAAGATCTCCCGCAACATGGTCCCGAACTCGCCCGTGGACGTGGAGCCTTCGAGCTCCTCAATACTCATATCGACTGGCCGATCGTTGATCAGCACTACCCGGTATTCTTCCCGCTGTTCGAAGTACGTCAGCCGTGCTGTGACTGTGTCCACATGCCGCCAGAATTCCAAACCGGTCGGATCCACATACCGTCGAGTCACTTCGAGACAGATAAAGTCCGGTAGCCGCCGCGTGTACTCTAGAGCATACTGGCGGACCCGCTCGATGATCCGTTGCTGCTCTTCTGGGCCTGGTGGCGGCAAGGGCGGGGGCTCGGGCTGATCGCGCCTGCCTCCGGGCGGCGGCAAGTTCTTGGAACGCTCTCGCAGCTTTTCTAACTCGTCGAGCGTCCGCGGACCCGCACCCCGGCGCTGGAGTTCCTCGACTACCCGCGCATCCAGACGTTCCGTCAAGATGACGTTCTTCAGATAGTCGGCCACACGCTTGTCAGAGTGGCCGAGCTGAATGGAAGAGGTGATAAACGAAACGAGTTGGTCGACAGTAAGCCGGACCTCAGCGCTCCACAACCAAAGGCACCCTCCCAGCAGCAGCGCAGTCAGCCTCATCCTATCCCCTATCGTGCCAATTGTCCTGCCCAACCGGCACGCCTCCGAGGGTATAAGCACAGCCGGCTACTCGGCAGGAACAACCCAGAGGCCACCCCAACGCACAGCACCGGAGATAGCGTGAAGGACCGGTAGTAAATGTTCGCCGTGCCGAGTAAGGTAAGGGGAATCTGTACCGCGATCGGTATCGCCTGGTCGTCGGCGCTCGCACTGGCCCCCGTTATGAAGGCTGCCCAGAAGCCGAATATTGTCTTGATCGTGGCCGACGACTTAGGCTACTCCGACCGAGGCTGTTACGGAAGCGAGATCCACCACCCCGAACCTCGATCGCCTCGCCCGGCACGGGCTGCGATTGAGCCAGTTCTACAATGCCGCCCGCTGCTGCCCTACGCGAGCCGCCTTGATGACCGGCCTCTACCCTCACCAAGCAGGGCTCGGAGCCATGACCTTTGACCAGCAGGTTACCGTGGTTTCCTGACCGAGAACACAGTCACAGTCGCGGAATTGCTCCGCACAGCGGGCTACCACCCCGCCATGGTGGGCAAGTGGCATCTGTCACCCACCCGGGATGGTCCAGCCAACGCCCTCTGGGTGAGCCATTTGGTCGACCTTGGCCCGTTCTCTGACCCAGCCACCTACCCCGTCGCTCGGGGCTTTGAGGAACACTACGGAACCATCTGGGGAGTGGCCAACTACTTCGATCCTTTCAGCCTAGTGCATAACTTCGAGCCGATGCCCTCGGTGCCGAAGGGCTACCATTACACCGATGCCTTGACCGATTGGGCGGTCCGGTTCATCGAGAAATACATCCACGACGGCAGACCCTTCTTCCTTTACGTGGC
>JAUQPO010000043.1 GCA_030550335.1 Acidobacteriota bacterium | reverse complement strand
GCCCTGAGGGATGGAGTCTGTGGGTGCCTGAACTTCAGTGGTAAAGCCAGCACTGACGGTTAGACGGCCCGGTGTGGATGGCCTAGCCGCGATTGCGAGCAGAATGCCTCAGTCTCGGCACCCCCCCATCGCCATCGGAGGTCTACTCAACGTCCACGGTTTCTGGACCCCCTCACAGCGCGGAACATTACGTTGACAACAGGCGTGGAGGAGTCCGAGGCGGGGTCAGTCGTCAGGTGGTCACCCGGATGAGTAGCTGCAACAGCCGATGCGCCAGCACCAAGAGCACTAGCGCGCTCAGAAAGATGACCAACCCCTCGGCAAAGTGGAAAAACCCTTCTGCCAGTTGAGGGTTGACTTGGGTGAGCAGCCCCGTGATGGATACTCGGAGGGAGTTCGCGAACACGGCGATCGGAACAGTCAATACGAACAGAGTCACTCGTACCCATCCGCGCCGTTCCAAGAAGTAGCCGTAGACCAGTGCCAGAAAGCCCAGCGAAAGCAACGATCGGATACCAGAACAAGCTTCGACGACGGAAAGCCGCTGGTTGGGCAACTCCAGGATGTTACCTTCGCGCAGCACCGGGATGGCCAGTAGCGACAAGGTAGCTTCGGCCATTCGGCTGGCGAGTAATTGCAAGGGGAACGTGATCTGGTTATAAAGAATTGCGGGTAACGGGATCATGAACATCAGCAACAGCAAGGGGAAAGCCAGCGCCCGGATCAAGCTCCATCCGCCCAGGTAGAGCAAGGCCCCACCGAGGCTGAGCAAGAAGGCCGTACGAGCGAGGAAAAGCTCAGCGCCCAATACAGCTACGTACAGCTGGGCGGCCGCCCACGCCATGACCACCAAGCCCAATCGGGACCGCCGCACAGGCAAGCGAGCGAGCTCGTGGCGTCGACGCCAGACAATGTAACCACTGACCAGCGGCACCAGGAAGCCGTGACTGACGTTCTCATCGATGATCCAGTCGCGCACCAATAGCTTCAGTACCGGAGCGTAAGCAAGGCCCAGGCAGAGCCCAATGACGAGCACAGTCACCCACGGGAAGGCTGCGGTGCTACCACTCGCGGCAGTCTCCGCTAATGTGTCATGAGGCGATTCGGGTAGTCTCTGCTGCGGTAGATGGGGCTGCTGGTCGGGTTTCATGCCGAATCCGTGCGTGCCTGGTGAAAGGCCCGATGGAGTTTTTCCCATGTGGCGGACAAATCCTCCGGCAATACCCGGGTCTCCCCTACGGTGGTCATGAAGCTGGTGTCGCCGACCCACCGGGGGACGACGTGCATGTGGATGTGATCAGCCACACCTGCACCAGCACATGCTCCAAGGTTCATGCCTACGTTGAACCCATGGGGCTGGTAGATCGAGCGCAAGTGGGCAATGCACTCGCGGGTAAGCAAGATCAACTCCACGACGGTCTCTGGCTGGGCTTCTTCCAGGGTGGCCACGTGTTCGTATGGAGCAATCATCACATGGCCGTTATTGTAAGGGAAGAGGTTCAACAGGACGAAATTCCGCTCGCCCCGAAAAACGACCAGGTTTTCCCGGTCGTTGTGGCTGGATGCCTTTTCGCAGAAAATACACCCCTGCTGCTGGCCGGCTGTGCTCACGTACTGGTAACGCCACGGGGTCCACAGGCGATCCATCGGGCTCGATGTCCTGCTTTCTGAGAGCTTGATCGCCGGGGCTCAGGAAACCGTGGAGGCCGACGGCGTACCACCTTCGGTCTCTGCTGCAGGCGCAGCAGCGTTAACCAGTTCCTTCAGTTCCTTGCTGGGCTTAAAATACGGAACACGCTTGGCGGGAACTTCAACGCGTTCGCCAGTCTTCGGGTTCCTCCCGGTGCGCGCTTGTCGTTCCCGGGTGCGGAAGCTGCCAAATCCCCGGATCTCGACCTTGTCTCCATTGCGGAGGGCGCGCACGATACTCTCGAAGATGGTCTCCACGATGACCTCGGATTCCTTCCGGGTCATCTCTACGACTCGAGAGACTTCCTCGATTAAATCCGCTTTGGTCATACTTGATTCTCCTTGGCCTCGCCGGATCTGCAGCTCAACGCAAGCGTCCCTGCTTGAGCTGGATCGCCTCCTCTAAGGTCATGGTAGCTGCAGCGGCTTGCCGTTGATACTGTTCCAGGCGCGAGCGTTCCTCGTCTTCGGCTAGTGCTTTGATGCTCAGCCCCAGTCGTCGCTCGGCCTCGTTGAGACGGATGATCTTGAACTCGCGCTCCAGGCCGATGGGTAGTGGTGGTTCATTCGGCTGGCGGTCCGGCATCGGTGGGATCTCAGAATTGTGGCAGAGCCCTTCGACCCTCGGCGCAACTTCCACGAACACACCGAAGCTGGCGACACGGGTCACCTTGCCACGCACGACATCACCAACCTGGTGGGTGCGACAGAACTCCTCCCACTCGTCCGGCTCCAGTTCCTTCATGGACAGAGCCATGCGGCGGTTGGCCGGATCGATCTGGACCACAGCCGCCTTTACCACCTGACCCTTCTTGACTACTTCTGAGGGATGATTGACACGCCGCCGCGACAATTCAGAGATGTGGATCCGCGCCTCAATCCCTTCTTCGACTTCAACGAAGACCGCGGTGTCGGTGACCTTGCGGACACGCCCTTCGACGATCGAGCCCACGCTATACCGCTCGGCCACGGTAGTCCACGGGTCGGGCTCCAGGCGTTTCAGACTGAGAGAAATGCGGTGTTCCTCCGGCTTAACGTCCAGGACGACTGCTTCGGTGACGTCGCCCACCTTGAAGACTTTGGATGGATGTTTGAGGTGGCGCGACCAGGTCATCTCGGTGATGTGGATCAAGCCTTCCACACCCGGCTCAAGTTCCACGAACGCTCCGTAGTCGGTAAGGTTAACTACACGACCCACCACCCGGCTGCCCACTGGGTATCGTTCGGCAACCGTTTCCCAGGGATCCGGGAGCAGCTGTTTCAAGCCGACCGCGACTCGGCCCTTCTCCCGATCGACTTTCAAAATCTTGACGCTAATCTCCTGACCTTCGCTCAGGACTTCCGAGGGGTGCTGCAAGCGGCCGTAACTGATATCTGAAATGTGCAATAAGCCGTCGATACCCCCAAGGTCGATAAACGCTCCGTAGTCGGTCAGCGTTTTCACTGTACCCGCAACGATGTCGCCTTCCTGCAGTGCCTCCAAGATCGCTTGCCGCCGCGCCTCGATCTCTTGTTCGATCGCCAGGCGGCGCGACACGACCACGTTGCCCCGCTTGCGTCCCAGTTTGACGACCTTGACTGGCGTGATCTGCCCGACGAAAGCATCTAGGTTCGAGACCGGGCGAATGTCCACATGCGAGGCCGGCATAAAGGCGGGCACGCCCACATCCACAAGGAACCCTCCCTTAACCCGACTCACAATGTAGGCCGAGACCAGCAGATTCTCCCGGTAGGCCTTTTCCAAATTGGCCCAGGCACGGCGCCGAACAGCGCGCCGGTAGGAGAGCTCCACGTAACCGTCCGTTCGGGCCGCCGGCCGCGCGACGATCACATCGATCTCGTCACCTTCCTTGACCTCGATCGTGCCGTCGGGCTTGCGGAACTCCTCGAGCGGGACCACTCCTTCCGACTTGTACCCAAAGTCGACGATGACCTCCGTATCGGTGACCTTCAATACCGTCCCGCGAAGCAGCTCTCCTTGCTCCGGAGGGAGAAAGTGCGTGTAATCCTCGATGAGTTGCTCGTAGTCCTCCTCAACCATGGAGGAGACAACGTCATTGGGCAGCTCATCTGGTCGCGTCGACATATTCACCACTCCGAAGCACCGATTCGGCCTTGGAGCCCATTTCGCCACACCAGGAGCGATCCTGAATGTCGGGGCGCAAGACTAGTTGGCAGTGCAGCTGCGTTGTGTCGCGCAGAGACAACCCCGGGCAGCCACAGATCGTCTGGGTGACGTGGACCGGCACGGAAAACCCGTAGGTGACAGGGTACTTAAAGCACTATAGCCGAGCCAGCAGCCGATGTCAACCGCGCCCTCCCCGGATACACCGGTCCGGCTTCTTCTCCTCGCGTTCATTCCTCACGTCCTCGAGCCACAGGGCTCTCTCTACTTTGGGATCGTCCGCCTTTAGTGAGGCTTGGCGCGCTCCTGAAGCCGGACAGTTCCCTCAGAGAACTGCCTAGTCCCCTCTGAGTTGCGCACCGGCGCCTGCGCCGCTGGCGCGTACAAGAGGCTGACGCTGACGCCCAGGGCATTGCCCTCTCGAACAATTCATGTGAGGCGAGTGCGAGCTGCACCTGAGGGAACTGGGCGCTTACGCCGCCAATAAGTGATGAGACCTTCATTCGTGCGTTTCTTGAGGAGAACACAGCTCGCTGAGCTCGGAAAATTGATGCGGCTCGCCCGTGCCCCGCAAGGGCAGCGTCCCAAGCACCACCGCGCTTGGAAGATCAAGAGACACTACGCTTGTGCGTTACAGGAAGATCCGCTGGCCTCCACGATTCCGAAAACTCCGCAACTCCGCCAACGATTCTATGCGCAGTCTACGCAGGCCCGTGAACAGCTGAGGAATCCGAAAACAGCCAAGCGCGGAGGCCGACGCAGCATACTGCGTTTAGCTCGAGGCATTCGTAGTCTGCAGAGGTGCGGCTGCAACTTGCCTACTACTGGGGGTGTTCAGGCACGGGGTTAGCTGCACTCAGGTTCATCTGCGTTGTGGTGACCGCAAGTGGAGTTGAGCCCGCTGTGTTAGCCACGCTCCAGACTCCCGTCGGATTTTTGCACGCCCTTGCACCCCGGCAGTCCTGCAGTATCGCTTGAGTCTCTCAGCCCCGCACGCGATCCATATATTCCAGCTTTTCCGTGTCTAGCCGGATGACGTCCCCCGTCTTGATGAACTGGGGCACCATCACGATCAACCCATTCTCCAGGGTCGCCTCTTTCCATGTGTTGTCTTGTTGAGTATGAGCCGGCGGGGCAGTCTGCTCAACTCGAACCTCCAAGTACGGGGGAAATTCGACGTTCACTGGCTTTTCCTCTACGAACTCCACGGCGACCTGCATCTGTTCGGTTAACAAATTAGCATGGCGTCCCAACACAGAGGCTGGGATTTCCACCTGCTCGAACGTCTCGGGATTCATGAACACTAAGTTGTCCCCGTCTCTGTAAAGAAACTCCATGTTGACCTTTTCGATGGGCAGGTCCTCTAACTTCTCTTCAGCTCGGAACCCGTGATCCCAATATGCCCCGGTAGCCAAATTTTTCAGATGAGCATGAGTGACGCCCCCCATTTGGCCCTGGCCGGGGTGGTAGACAGCCGAGATCACTTTGTAAAGCTGACCTTCGTAGCGAATCGCCATCCCAGGTCGGAGTTGCGACGCCGGAATCATGCTCCCTCTCCCGAATCCAGTCTACCTTGAGCTACACCGCACCGGGAAGGAGGGATTCTGGCGGGCGGGCGATGAACTCCGGTTAGCTGTAGAACACTCGCCAAGTGACGACGACCAAGCTATGGGTCACCATCGATGCGCGAATCGACTGGGCCATTTGAAACGCCAGGCCGTAAAACAGGCCCGCTAACGTGGCCACCAGGGCAAACTTCCAGTTCGGAAAGTGGCGGAACGGCAAGTGTGCAGCCCCGAAGATCACTGAGCTGATCACTAACCCACCCCAACGGCCGAGCGGCCGGCTCAGCACCTGCTGGAGAAACCCTCGGAAGAAGAACTCCTCTGAGAGGGCGACCACCCACAGGATACCGGCAAACAACAGCGGGGCACGCCACCACCAACCCTCCATCAATCGCGGCTGGCCGAAACCGAGCCAGTGAGCTAATCCCACGCCGATGGGCAAGAATGCGGCATACCAAGTGAGGCCGGCTACCCAATGCTGGCGTGTGGGCCAAAAACCGAAGTCCGTACCTCGAAGCTGGCGGATCTCCAGGGCAGCGAAGATTCCCAAGCGGATCCACAGGAGGTGCCCGAGGACTCGTATCTCTAAGGCCGGGTGGGGACTCGGATAAATGGGATCCAAGATATGGCCAAGGTAGACTCCCGCCATGCAGCCTAAAAACCCCAGATCGCTTAGGAGGTTCCGTTTAAGAAGCTCGAACCACAACAGTGGCACTGCTGACAGTAGGCCAAGAGCGACTAGATGGTTGGGGTGTACTCCAGAAGTCAAACCAGCCCAGGTTAGGTAAGGCAGTAGAGCCGTGAGCAGAACGAGGGGAATCCGGCCAGCCGTCCAAGAACCTATGCGCCGGCGCAAACGTTCGAAGCCGAGAGCTGAATAAAAAGACAGCTCCACCAGTAAGCTCAGCGCAGCTGGAATGGCCCACTGAGGCGGGATCCCATACTTCAGGCTGTAGATCCAGGCAGCCAGCCCGCCCACCAGCCAGATGAGCAACCACTGGAAAGTCGGTGCGCGCACTGGCTCATGCTACCACGGCGTCAGGTGAGTAGCCAGGGTGAACTCGTGGGGCGAGCGGAACCCCTTCCTGTGGGGTTGGAAAGTGGAGCGAATCCCGCGCTTGTCCTTCCAAGCTGGTTGCGAAGCTGGGTTCACGGACTGAGCAGCCTATTGAACCCTGCCTAACCGCTTCTGGTCGGGTCAGACGGCAGGGGCGGCTAAGGCTGTCGGGCGGATCGTGTTTTCCAACGATGGGAACAGGTTGAGCGCCAAGGCGTCCTTATCATGGTGATAACGAGGATGCGGTGGATCAGCCAATTATTTAGCCCGCAACCGCTGCTGAAGGTCATCTTCTCCATTGCTGTGGTACTGCTCGCCGTCGGTCTGCGGACAGTGCTGGTGCGAGCCTTCACTCAACATATTCCCCGGCCTGAAGTCCGGCGGCGATGGATCGTTACCACGCAGAACTTGCTGGCCTTGTTAGTGGCGGCCAGCCTGGCTTCGATATGGGCCGAAGCGGTTCGCACGCTAACCGTCTCGTTGGCGGCGATCGCGGTGGCAGTGGTGCTCACCACTAAAGAGATCTTGCAGAGCATGCTGGCTTCGGCCTTGAAGGCAGTCACCAACCCATTCTCGGTGGGCGACCGGATCGTGATCGGCAGTTACCGGGGCGATGTGATCGACCAGACGCCCTTCAGTACGACCATCCTGGAAGTCGGCCCCGGGCAGGCATTCCACATGCGTACCGGTCGCAAAATCACCTTCCCCAACAATAAGCTTCTGGATTCGTTCATCATCAACGAGTCGTACACGGGCCAGTACGTAGTGCATGTATTTTCGGTACCACTACGGCTGGACCAAGACTGGAAGCGCGCGGAAGAGATCCTGTTGCGGGTCACGCGAGAGGAATGTGCGCCCTTCTTGGAGGCTGCGCGGGAATCGATGAATGAGCTCGAACGGAAATACGGACTAGAAGTGTTGCCCGTGGAGCCCCGCGTGTCGATCCAAATTACGGATCCGGATCGGCTGCAGCTACTGGTTCGCTATCCAGCTCCTGTGGGGCGGCAGGGACGGATCGAGCAGGCAATCATTCATCGTTTCCTCGAGGAGTGGGTACCGAAGGGCAGTGTAGTGGAGAGTCAGGCGAGGAACCCTGGTACGCAGTCCTTTGACTAAAAACTTGATGCGGGGCTGCCCGCTCGGGGCAGCCCCGCCGGAGGCTAACCGCGGGATCTGCTCGCTGAAGCGAGCCGATTAGTATTCATCGTGGTGCGACGGGGTAGTCTCCTTCTTCTTCTCTGGGATCTCGCACACCATCGCCTCGGTGGTCAGGGCCAGCGCAGCGATGGAAGCGGCGTTCTGTAGAGCGGTGCGGGTGACCTTTGTCGGGTCGATCACGCCCGCCTTCACCAAGTCCTCGTACTGCTCGGTTTCAGCGTTGAACCCGAAGTTCGGGTTATCGCTGGCCTTGACGCGCTCGACGACGATAGCGCCTTCGTAACCGGCGTTGTTCGCGATCTGCCGCAGCGGCTCCTCGCAGGCCTTCCGGACGATGTCGACGCCGATCTGCTCATCGCCCTCGAGCTTGAAGTTCTCCAACACGCGGGCGGCCCGCAACAGAGCTACGCCACCGCCAGGCACGATGCCCTCTTCGACCGCGGCCCGGGTTGCGTGCAACGCATCCTCGACGCGAGCTTTCTTCTCCTTCATCTCGGTCTCGGTGGCTGCACCAACCTTGATCACCGCTACGCCGCCAGCCAGCTTGGCCAACCGCTCCTGGAGCTTCTCGCGGTCGTAGTCGGAAGTGGTTTCCTCGATCTGGGCACGGATCTGGCGGATGCGGCCCTCGATCGCCTTCTGGGAGCCGGCGCCATCAACGATCGTGGTGGTGTCCTTATCGATGACGACGCGCTTGGCACGCCCCAGATCCTCCAGGCGGACGCCCTCGAGCTTAATGCCCGTCTCCTCCATGATGGCCTTGCCGCCCGTCAGGATCGCAATATCCTCGAGCATGGCCTTGCGGCGATCACCGAAACCAGGTGCCTTCACTGCCGCGCAGGACAAGGTGCCGCGCAGCTTATTGACCACCAAGGTGGCCAGCGCCTCACCCTCCACATCCTCGGCAATCACCAAAAGCGGCTTGCCCGCCCGCGCCACCTGCTCGAGCAGCGGCAGCAGGTCCTTCATGTTGGAGATCTTCTTCTCATGGATCAGGATGTAGACGTCCTCGAGGACGCACTCCATCCGCTCTGGATCGGTGATGAAGTACGGCGACAGGTACCCGCGGTCGAATTGCATCCCGTCGACCGTCTCCAGCTCGGTCGTCATCGTCTTGGATTCCTCGACCGTGATGACGCCATCCTTGCCCACTTTGCGCATGGCTTCGGCGATGATGTTACCGATGGTTTGATCGCCGTTAGCCGAGATGGCAGCCACCTGAGCGATGGCCTCGCCGGAGACCGGCTGGGACATCTTCTTGATCTCTTCGACGACCTTCTCAACGGCCTTCTCGATACCCCGCTTCAGAGCCATGGGGTTCGCACCGGCCGCCACCGCCTTGACGCCCTCACGATAAATCGCTTGGGCTAACAACGTAGCCGTGGTGGTTCCATCGCCCGCCACGTCGGAGGTTTTCGAAGCGACCTCGCGAACCATTTGCGCCCCAAGGTTCTCCAGCGGGTCCTTCAGCTCGATTTCCTTGGCGACAGTCACGCCGTCTTTGGTGATCGTAGGCCCGCCGAATTTCTTCTCCAGCACCACGTTACGCCCTTTGGGCCCAAGCGTCACCTTGACGGCATCGGCCAGCTGGTTGACACCCCGAAGGATTGCCTGCCGCGACTCCTCACCGTAGACGATCTGCTTAGCTGCCATAACCTACCTCCTGCACCTCCTGACCTGAGTGGGTTTACTTTTCGACGATGGCGAGGACTTCATCCTCGCGCAGGATCAGATACTCTTGCCCATCAATCTTGACTTCGTTGCCGGCGTACTTGCCGAATAGAACGCGATCACCGACTTTGACTTCCAGCGGAACGATCTTACCGTCCTCCAAACGCTTGCCCTTGCCTACGGCGACGACTTCGCCCTGCTGGGGCTTTTCCTTGGCGGTGTCCGGGATGATAATCCCACCCTGGACGACCTCCTCCTCTTCGATGCGCTTGACCAAGATGCGATCATAGAGTGGGCGGAGCTGCATCTAACGGACCTCCTTGCGTGGAAGTTGATGCTGCGAAGCGCAGCAGCCGGGAAGTTCACTTTATTTTTAGCACTCTCGGGTCGAGAGTGTCAAGATTTCCAAGCAAGTGAAAGAAACCAAAGAGGAAAATCCCAAAAACGCCCCACCATCACCCCTCGGTGGCTTCCCCCTCAACCCCTCGGCCAGGTTCCGCCACCTCACCCTCTAAACCCAGCCCAAGTCGTCTCGCCCAGCTTTGGCCGCCATCCAAGCTGGCCATAATTGATCTCGGGCTGATCACCCACACCGCGCCACCCTCAATCGCCACCCGTATGAGCGCTTCGTCGACCGGGACCTCGATGACGCTCCAGCTCCGCCCTCCGTCCCGGCTCATCAGTAACTCGTCCCCCGCCACGTAGACCCACTCGCCATCGCAGCGCACCGCGCTAAGCCAGCCCGTCAGGGGTACCCGCACCGCCTGCCAGGTCAAACCACCATCGTCAGTCCGCCAAACTGTCGCGGGGACACCCACCACCCAGCCTCGCTTCGGGTCTGAGAAATGGACACCAGTCAGCCGAGCCGTAGGATCCGGACCCTCCACCACACGCCAGCGAGCTCCACCGTCGGTCGTCACCAAGATAGTCCCAAACCAACCTACCGCCCAGCCGTGGTCTTGGTCTCGAAAGAAAACCGCTTCGAGCGGGACTGTGACCAGGGTGGGCTGTTGGCGCCATGTTCGCCCGGCATCGCGGCTGTGAAGGATAATGCCCCCTTCCCCCACAGCCCACCCCAGCTCGCCCACAAAATACAAATCGTTCAACCGGCGCGTTGTGCCGGAGTTCACTGTTTCCCAGTGTTGCCCGGCATCAGAACTGATCCAGATTCCACCTCCCTGACCGGCAACGACCACGTAGTCGGATCCGACCACGGCGATAGCACGGAGTCCTCCGGCTGCTGGTACGTGCCGGACTGTCCAGTGCGCGCCGCCGTCGGCCGTGTGCAACAACCAACCTTGTTCGCACAACACCCAGAGGGTATTGGGGCCGCTGCTGGTGGCGTCTCGGATCCAGCAGTCTGCCGGGAGGGTGTCCTGGGAGGCTATGCCGCCTTGAGCCGTCATGGCCCACCAGCACGTCACTAACAGCCTACTGACGCGGCTCAGCATGCTCTCAGCGCGACTCAATTACTACGAAGTAAGTCGACCCACCTCGATTGACAAGCAGCAACAGTGGACGATCTCCAGCTGCACGGACCGCTCGCCAGAAGGCCGCTTCATTCTGCACTGGCTGGCGGTTGACCTCCTGGATCACGTCGCCACGGCGCAAACCTGCCTCGTCAGCAGGACTGCCAGGGACCACAGCTGTGACGACGACACCGAAGGTGTTGGGTGGCAAACCAAGCTGGCGGGCGATGCTTGGCGTCAGATCTTGCACCTCCAGGCCCAGGCTCTCTCGGCCTTCTCGTGGGCGCAAACCAGCCCGTTGACGTTCTTCAGGGAATTCGCCCAACGTGGCTTTGAGGGTCAGCTCTTTGCCCTCGCGGATGACACTTAAGGTGACCGTGGTGCCGGGGCTCATGCCAGCAATGGTCAGCTGGAGGTCGCGACTGTCTTCAATTTTCTTCCCGTTCACGGCGATGATCACGTCCCCGGTTCGCAGGCCTGCTTTATCGGCCGGGCTGTCTCGCTCCACATCGGCTACCAGAGCGCCACGTGGCTCCTTCAGGTTCATGGCCTTGGCCACTGCGGAAGTCACCGGCTGGATGGTGACGCCCAGCCAACCTCGGATCACCCGGCCTTTCTCGATCAATTGGCGCATGACGTCTCGGGCCATGTTGGATGGGACCGCGAAACCGATTCCCTGAAAACCACCGCTGCCTCGCGCGATGATCGCGGTGTTGATGCCGATGACCTCGGCGCGCAAGTTGACCAGCGGGCCACCAGAGTTGCCAGGGTTGATTGCGGCGTCCGTCTGGATGAAATCTTCGTAGGTTTCAATGCCGAGCCCGCCGCGGCCCGTCGCGCTGACGATGCCCATGGTGACGGTCTGGCCCACGCCGAACGGGTTACCCATGGCCAACACTATGTCGCCCACTTCGACCTTGGAAGAGTCGCCCAAAGGTAAGGTGGGCAAATTCTTCTCGTCGACTTTGAGCACTGCGATGTCGGTCTTTGGGTCAGTCCCGACGACCTTGGCCTTGAACTCACGCTTGTCAGCCAAAGAGACAACAATTTCCGTGGCGCCGCTGATGACATGATCGTTGGTCAAGATATAGCCGTCCGGGCTGACAATCACACCTGAACCGAGGCTTCTTTCGCGGCGCTCACGAGGCACCCAATCCCAGCCGAACCCGAAAAAGTCGCGGAAGAATGGGTCGTCGA
Source organism: Acidobacteriota bacterium (assembly GCA_030550335.1). Taxonomy (GTDB): domain Bacteria; phylum Acidobacteriota; class Terriglobia; order Bryobacterales; family Bryobacteraceae; genus JAUQPO01. The sequence continues at coordinate 3,948 of JAUQPO010000043.1, read as the reverse complement.
AGAACGGGAAAGGACCCATGCGCTCGCTCCGGACTACTTTGGTGGTGGAAATGTTGACGACGGCAGGCAGCGCTTTCTTGACGATCGGGCGGAAACCCTGAGCCAGGCCAGATGCGTCCACCAAAGGCTCACTTTTAGCTACTTGGAACACAGGTCCAGCATGAACGACCCTCGGTGCCCAGCCGGCTTTGGCACTGATGACCAAGCCGAGCACCAGCCCGGCTGCCAAACTCGCCCCTAAAGACACTAATGCTCGTGAGCGTCGAAGAACGATCGGCTTATCTTCAAATCGCATCGTTCCCTCCTCGGGCCGCCTAGGCAATCACGGGGCGGCCCTTGCCGCTGGCGTTATCCAGTGCGCCATCCTTCGCGGACTCGGACCGTGAAGGTGGTCTTGCGGTCCCCTTCAAAACGAAACGCCTCCAATCGGATACGGTGAAACTTCCCGTCCTCGGGGAGGTTGGATTCATACACCAGTTTGTAATGGAACGCAATGGATTGCATGACCCCGCGCATCACGTCCCGGAAGGCTGCTTCGAAGCGCGGAAACCAGGCCTGGCCGCCTGTTTTCTGAGCCAGCATCTGGAAGAAGGCTTCAGCTTGCAGCAGATCCATGCGGGCAGGCTGACTCAAGTAGGGCTCATACACCGTGCGGAGAAGCGAACCCACCCCCACAGCGTAAACCACCACGTTGACCGCCTCCGCCTTGCGGCGCACGTCTTCCAGCCGCATGGAGCTGAACGTATCCAGACCTGAGCCGATGACGATCAGGATTCGGCGCCCCCGCAGCTGGCCCATCCGCTCCAGCATTTCGTACACCGCGTCGTAAGTGTTGATCTCGTTCCAAAACGGGCGCGGCAGATCAGCAAAGGCGTTGGCAATGCGGCCACGTTGCTTGGTGAAATCCACACGAATTTCCAGGTCCTTCGAAAAAGTGGCCAGCGCGTACCAATGACCCTCGGGGGCTTGGTGCATGAAGCCTTCCATGGCCCGGTAGATGTCTTCCATGTACAGCCAGGAAGCCTGGCTGTACTCCACCAGCAGTGCTATGGCCGCAGGTGTTTCTGGCGTTTCCAGCCGGAATTTGCGAGGCTCACCGTCTTCGTAAAGCCGGAAGTTGTCTTCTGTCAGTCCCCCAATCAACGTCCCATCCTTCTCTACAGTGAAGTAGAGCGTGACCTCCCTAGGGCCAGCCAACGCCGGCTGAGCAACCGCCAAAAGCCAAGCTGCCCAAAAAAACCTCAAGACGTGGGCATGTCGCATACCGTCTCGATCCTCCTCTCGCCGGGCTTGAACTCCAATTTCTCCGGCGCCGGGCAGCCCTGCTCAGGCGCGATGAGGCTGGGCCGGCCCTCTTCCTCTTCTTTGGCCTCAGCTACCACTTTTTCGAGCTCCCGCTTCATTTGTTGGAACGCGTCGGTTTGCGTGACCAGTTTTTCCTTTGGAGGCAGGAAGGAAATCTCGCGCATGGCTTCGACCATGCGTCGGTAGAAGGGTGGATGAGTACGGAACCAGCTGATTCCTTGGACGTAGCCTTCTTGGGTCGCCATTTTGTCGAAGAAGCGGATGAAGCCCTTGGGGTCGTAGCCGGCATGCCAGGCGTATTGGATGCCCAGCTGGTCGGCTTCAAGCTCGAATTCGCGGCTGACTCCCAGCAGATCCAAGCTGAGCACCAAACCCAGCCCGTAGAAACCGTACTGCAGAGCGTAGTACGTCCCGAGACTGGCCACGCCTCCGGTAAGGATCATCGCGGCTAGCTGAGCGGCTTGATAGATCAGCGAGGCGATGGTCGAACGACGCATCAGCCGGTGGCCGTGCCGGGCAGCGACGTGGGCCAATTCGTGAGCGATCACGCCCGCCAACTGGGCTTCGTCTTCGACAGCCTCCAACAAGCCTCTCTCCACGTAGATAAAGCCACCAGGGAGGGCGAACGCATTGATCTCTTTCGAGTTCAGGACGGTGACCCGCACCGGAACCCGGACGTCCGAATGGCGGGCTACCTCGCGGGTCAAACGAGCCACGTATTGTTGGATCACTTCGTTCTTCACTTCGGGAGGCATCAGGCCGGCCAGTTTCATTTGTTCCACAGTCTCCTGGCCGATCTTGATGTCCTCCTCCTGACCCTGTCCGACCTGCCGGAAGCCTATGTCCAGCACATCACCCCAGCGGCGATTTATATATGCCCCGCTAGCCAGCTCCTCTTTGATCTTCTTCTCATCCTGGGGCCATTTTTCGATGAGCTCCAGCTTGGCCAGCCGGTTCTCGAAGGCTACCGGCACAGCGTGCTCGGCGAGTGTGTCCGCTTGACTTTTCAGCAAGCGCAGGTTCTGGATCTGGCAATGGAGTTCACGGCGTTCCTCAGGTTTAAGCTTGGCTGTCCGCGCTCGGAGTTCTGCCTGAGCCTTTTCAAGATCCCGTTCGAGTTGCCGGGCCCGCTCCCTCCACCGTCTCACGCAGTTGCTGCGGGCTTGCTCCAAGTACCGGCGCATCTCTTGGATCTGCGCCGGTGTAAACTCAAGGCGCGCCGCCTGTTCGAACAGCTCCAAGTACGGGCGCAGCAACGCCTCGTTCATCGCTGCCAAAACTTCAGGCGGCAGCGCCGGCCGTGGAACTGCCTGCTGGTTGCTGGCCTGGATAACAGGCAAGGCTGCGAGGAGCAGGCTCAGAAGCAAGGCAAGATAGCTGCGGGGAGAACGACCCGGTGACTGCGGCAGACCGGCTGCAGTTTCGTGCATGGACCTACCCTTCCACCTGCGGTTGTGACTGCTGATGTGACGCCAAGCAATAAGACGGTTAGGCGACTGAATCGTTACAATCACGAATCTTAGGAAAACGAATCTGTAGCGGGCTCCGGCTGGTAAGAATTCAAGGCCTTGACCGTGGCCAGGCAGTGTCCGCGCACATAACCCGCCCACCCTTCACACAGAGAGGTTGCTCGGTTCCTTACTGAGGTACTGGGTCCCCGGCAAGCTGCGCCCCGTGGGAAGCTCCTCAAAGGGCGCGCTGGGCGACAAAAAACCCACCGCCCACCTCAAGGAGTGCACCGAAGCCGTGCGTAGCGGTAATAGCCCAGAAAATGCCAGGCCTCAGTTGTTCGAAAGCCAATCCTCGGAGTTCTCGGAGGCTTGGCTCTCATCCGCGGGCGGCACGTATTTGGGTATGCGCGTGTTCTGGTTGCAAGCCGGGCAGTGCACCGGACAGTACCAGCCGTGGTACTCCTCGGGCAGGTGCAACTCCCGGGGTTGAACACCGCAGACGTCGCACCAGGCACGAATTGTCGTACTGATCGTGCAGACGCGCTGCGGCTCTTGTGGCTGTGGATAGTTGGGAGACTGGACCTGGTTTTTTTCCAGCTCGTTAATCTCTAGAGCTTTGGCCCGCGCCTTCATGATGCACCACTCCAATTGACGCGAACGACACTACGCCCGTTGCGCGCTCACCCGCAAAAGTTGAACTTCCGAGTTACGGGAGGTACTTTCTACTCCATTCAAGCAGGCCGCTGCTTTAAATGCAAGTGGCTACGCCCTCTTGGCTGCTTCGGCCTATCGAGCGGGTCCTTCCAAATATATCGGCAATCCCGGCGGCCGACTTGACCAGCGGTCGGCCCGTCTGGCCCTACGGTGGCTTGAGGCGTCACTGGTGGCGCTGACTCTCAGGGGGGCACGTCGACAGAAGGCCGGCTGGTTCCCAGGGGTCGGCTAGAGGGACAGGGGTGCTGGTTGGTAGACCGCCTACTGAAAGTGGGGGACCGGGCGGTTTTTTTCTTGATCTGAATGCTGGACCTTTAAACAATGATGAGCATGACTTGCTAAAGGAACCTCGACGCTGAGCTTCACATGCGAGATCACGCCTTCTAATGCGCTCAGGGCGAACCGGTGGAGGCCGATGGCGTTTTGCGTTGCCCGGTCTCTAGCGGCAACTAGCTGATAAACCGACAGTTAGGTTTAA
>JAUQPO010000042.1 GCA_030550335.1 Acidobacteriota bacterium | reverse complement strand
GGTGAGGTTCGTTGTCACTGGAGCGGCTGGATTCATCGGGTCGCATCTGTGTGACCGGCTGATCGAGGAGGGGCACGAAGTCGTTGGGCTAGACAACTTTATAACCGGGTCTTGGCAGAACATAGTTCATCTGGTAGGTCACCCTCGGTTCGAGTTTCGCGAGCATGATGTCACCCAGCCCTTCGACGTAGAGGGGGAAGTCCACGGAGTGTTCCATTTGGCCTCCCCCGCCAGCCCGGCAATGTATTTGCGCTATCCTATCGAGACACTCCGTGTCGGCTCCCTAGGTACGGAGAACGCGCTGCTGCTTGCCCTGAAGCGGGGAGCACGCTTCCTCCTTGCCAGCACCTCAGAGTGCTATGGCGACCCGCTGGAGCACCCCCAGAAAGAGACGTATTGGGGGAACGTGAATCCCGTGGGGCCACGATCCTGTTACGACGAAAGCAAGCGCTTCGCCGAAGCCCTCACAATGGCCTATCACCGGCGCTATGGGTTAAAGACCACCATCGCCCGAATCTTTAACACATACGGTCCGCGTATGCAGCTCAACGATGGCCGGGTGGTCCCCGCGTTTATCGACCAGGCCTTGAGTGGGCGACCACTTACGGTCTATGGCGATGGTTCACAGACCCGAAGTTTTTGCTACGTAGCAGACCTGGTTGACGGGCTGTACCGGCTGATCTTCGCCGATGAGCCTTACCCGGTGAATCTGGGCAATCCGGAGGAAATGACCATCCTGGAATTCGCACGGCTGATCCAAGCACTAACCGGGAACCAGGTCGGGATCGTGTTTGTCCCTCTGCCAGAAGACGATCCCAAACGCCGACAACCGGACATTACGAAGGCGCGTGAGCTGCTCGGTTGGCAGCCCAGGACTCCAGTGAAAGAAGGCCTGCGACTGACCATCGAATATTTCCGGGCTTTGCGCACGGGCGCTGCCCAGCAACCGTCCACCCGGGAATAGCTAATCCCTCAAGTCAACTAAGCTTGCCGAGGGACGTGTAGATGGGGCGTTCCACCAGGCGCTGTCCCTCTGGCGCATCCGCAGTGTCCGAGCACGAAAAGTCTGGACGTAGCGCGCATAAGATGAAAGGCATGGAGTACGCCCTTTGGATCGGTGGGAATCCCGTTCTTACGGGACGGAGCCGGCAAGTCTCTACTCCGTTCGACGGCGAGCCGGTGGGAACGGTGTGTGAGGCTAGCGTGGAAGAGGTCGAACAAGCGGTGCGAGCCGCAGAACAAACGGCCCCCACCATGGCTTCCCTGAAACTCTACGAACGGGCAGCCATTTTGCGCCGGGCTTCCGAACGGCTTGCGGAACGTGCCGAAGAGATGGCACAAACCATCAGCGCCGAGTCCGGTAAACCCTTGCGTGAGGCACGCATCGAAGTGCAGCGTGGGGTGGAGACCCTAGCGTTTTCGGCGCACGAGGCGCTTCGGCTAGCCGGAGAAGTCGTCCCGATGGAAGCCTCGCCGGCGGGGGCGGGCCACATGGCGATCACTGTGCGCGAGCCAGTCGGAGTCATCGCTGCAATCACGCCGTTCAACTTCCCCCTAAACCTGGCCCTTCACAAAATCGGCCCGGCGATTGCTGCGGGCAACGCTGTGGTCCACAAGCCCGCCTCGGCTACTCCGATAACCGCTCTGCGGCTAGCGGCTTTGCTGCATGAGTGTGGATTGCCGCCCGGAGCCCTGAATGTAATCGTGGGGCCAGGTCATTTGGCCGGGGATGCGTTGGTGACCCATCCTGCAGTCCGGATGGTCACCTTCACCGGGAGCGCCGACGTGGGAACGCGACTTCAACAGCGAGCCGGAATGAAGCGCGTCACGCTGGAGCTGGGCAACAACTCGGCGGTGATCGTGGAGCCTGACGCGGACCTGGACCTAGCCGTCCCACGCTGCGTCACGGGCAGCTTCGCCAATTCCGGGCAAGTCTGCATCTCCATCCAGCGGATTTACGTGCACAAGACAATTTTCGACGAGTTCGTACGGCGCTTTGTAGAGCGCACCGAAAAGCTCAAGATTGGCCACCCGCTGGATCCGGAAACTGAGATCAGTTCGCTCATTACGCCGCAAGACGCTGACCGCATTCTCGAGTGGATCGACGAGGCAGTTAAGGCTGGGGCACAACTGCTCACGGGTGGCCGAAAGCTGTACCGAGCCACAGTGTCGCCAGCGGTTCTGACCCATGTTCCGAGCCACGTCAGGCTGGCTTGCCAAGAGGCGTTTGGGCCGGTTGTCGCAATCAATCCTTATGCAGACTTGGACGAAGCGATCCGCGCGGTCAACGATTCCCCATACGGGCTTCAGGCGGGGATTTATACCCGCGACTTGGAGAAGGCGTTTCGAGCTGCCCGGTTGGTGCGCGTGGGCGGGTTCATGATCAACGAGATTCCCCAATACCGGGTTGACCTGATGCCGTATGGGGGCGTCAAATTGAGTGGCCTAGGGCGGGAAGGTCCACGCTACGCTATCGAGGAGATGACGGAACTCAAGCTTATCTGCTGGCGAGTGTGAGGGGTGTGGCTCAGCGCCCGTAGCGGTCCCGGCATTGGGCTGAGCAGAAGTACAATTCGTGGTCTCCCACTCGCTTTCGGAAAGGGGTCTCGGTGGACACGTAGACACCACAAACGGGATCCTGCTTGAGCTCACCCCTGTAGGAGGGTGCGGAGCGTTGGGCGGTGGCGGGCTCCAGTAACTGTTGCAGTGCCCGGGCGATCCAGCCCATGAGAGCGCGAACTAGGGTGATCACCAAGAGGGCGATCACCAGATAAGCGACAAAGCGAACCATTTTAGGTAGCTACTGCAGCCCGCCCGCGTCCAGGACGTTCCGCACGAGGATTAACGACGACGCTGTTTCTTCTCCGCCTCGGGGTTAGTGTACTGGGTCTGTACAGTGCCCGCCAGCGTCGCTAAGGCACCTTTGGCTGCCTCGGCATTGGGGCCATTGGGAGCCAGTTGCAAGTACTTCTCCAGCGCCTCTTTCGTGCCCGGAGGCGCTATAATTTTGCCACCTTCGTCGATCTTAGCCTCCGCCAACAAGGACATGCCGTACTGGAAGTAGGCCTCCGCATAGTTGGGATCCATTTCGATGGCCTTTTTAAACGCCTCTCGAGCCTCCGCGCCCCGACCGGAATTCACCAGAAGCGCGCCGAGGTTGAAGTAGTATTGGCCCGCTCCCGAAGGGTTCAGCTGGGCGGCGCGCTCGAGTTCTGCGCGAGCCTCGTCCATGCGGCCTGCTTTGGCCAGTGCCAAGGCATAGTTGTTGTGAGAAGCAGCATCGTCGGGCTTAAGCTCCAAGACCTTTTGGTAAGCCTCCAAGCATTGGGCGAGAACCTGCTCGCGCTCCGCACCGGCTTTCTGATCCGCCAAACGCATGTACGTGTCAGCCAGGTTCGCCCAAACCACGTGCTGTTTGGGGTCGATCTCAATGGCTTTGCGGAAGTGCTCGATGGCCACCTCAAGCTGGCCGGCTTGGCGGGCGGTCATCGCCGCGTTAAACGCTTCGTTAAGAGCACGATTTCTGCGTAACTCGGCAGCCCGCTTTTGGATCTGCTCTTCTAAAGCCTTGCGTTGCTCCGGCGGGAGAGCGCGCAGTTGCTCCTCGGTCAATTGCCCGGTCTGAGCTGCTTGTTCGAGAGCCCGACGACGATCAGCCACTTCCTTCAAATTGAAGTTCACAACAGTCGGCTCGCCGAGCGTGGTGCGAACGCCGCGCACGGTGTCGACGATTTTGCCGTCGACCTCAACGCTGACCTCGTAGGTCCCGAGCGGTAGTCCAGCGTGGAAGTAGTGACCCTTTTTGTTGGTCTTGACCTTATAGTTGCCTTTGATATCAGTTCGGGTGATCAGTACCAAAGCACCTGCCAGCGGCTTGCCATCCTCGCCAATGACGTCACCCTCAATAGCCGAGGTCTGAGCCAAAGCACTAGCGACGAGGAAAAACGAGCAGCTGGCGACCAGCGCAAATCTGTAGGCAAATGATTTCATTGGAACCGTTACCTCCTACCGACGGTCGCTTCCATCCCTCAGCATACTATAGGGAGTTTGGAGCCGCGGGGGTTGCACTGCCGGCGCTTGCCGTTCGGGGTGGGGCATTAGGTCGTTGGGCTGTGTACGCCGCGCGGCAGCGATGGCTCTACCTTGAGCGATCCCGCTCCTATAATTGAGGGCGGGGTCAGGCGATGCCGGATTACAACCGGAGGGAGTTTGCAGTGGGCTTCGGGCTGCTCTGGTTAGGGGCGTTCCAGCAAGGCAGGTGCGGTCCTGCCGTGGAAAGTGTGCCGTTGAAGGTGATGCGGCGCAGGGACTTCGAGCCTGGCTACCGCAAGCTGGAGCGCCAAGGAGAGCTACAGAACCGCGTGCGGGCATTGAAGGAGATTTACTCGTCCTGCCGGCTTTGCCCGCGCGCGTGCGGGATTAACCGGAGCCGGGGCCAGAAAGGCTTCTGTGGGGCCACGGCCCGAGTGAAAGTCTACTCTGCTCACCCGCATTTTGGCGAAGAGCGACCGCTGGTCGGCCGGCGAGGTTCCGGGACGATCTTCTTCAGCTTGTGTAACCTACGCTGCGTATTCTGTCAGAACTGGGAAATTAACCATAGAGGCGACGGGACCTACATATCGGATTACGAGCTGGCGGAGCTGATGATTCGAGTTCAAGACATGGGCTGCCACAACATTAACCTGGTCACTCCAACACACGTGGTCCCGAACATCGTCAGTGCGGTGCGCCTGGCGATCCGGCGCGGCCTTGAAGTGCCGCTGGTTTACAACTGTGGTGGGTACGAATCGCTAGAAGTGGTGAAATTGCTGGACGGCATCGTCGATATCTACTTGCCCGATTTCAAGTACATGGACGGCGAGATGGCCGCCAAGTACTCGTCCGGAGCGCGGGATTACCCGGAGGTCGCTGCTGCGGCCATCAAAGAGATGCACCGACAGGTAGGCGAGCTCGTGGTGGACGAAGACGGTATCGCGCTGCGGGGCTTGATGATTCGGCACCTGGTGATGCCGAACAACATTGCGGGCACAGACCGATTTGTTCGGTGGGTGGCGACGGAGCTGTCGCCGCTGACGTATGTCAACATCATGGCCCAGTACCGGCCGGAGTACAAAGCCCACCAATACCCCGAGATCGCGCGACGAATCACTCGCCAAGAGTACGAGCAAGCACTGCAGTGGGCCATTGAAGCAGGGTTGAAGCGTCTGGACGGATTTGTGTAAGGGGTTGCCGGTAGGCGCCGGGGGTAACGGGGCTGGAGGGGCCTAGGTCGGAAAGATCCTCCCAGGAGTTGGTAAGCCAGGTGCTGAGGAAAGGACCGGAGATAGAAGATTATGCGCTCAAGGCTCAGAAAACTTTTGCGTTGGGGTTCGCCCTGCCCTGGTCTTCTGAGTAAAATGTAAGCGGCTTGGCAAAAACTACCAGCCGTTTTTCGCCGGTCCGAGCCGGAGGGGCGAACACTCGCGGGTTTCTGCAAGCGAGTTCGGGACGCACGAGCTGACCCAGCGGGAGCAGAGGAGGTACATGGCGATGATGGATATTGGGGGAAACCCGTGGGGGTGGAGCCAATGGGAAAACCCATTTGCCGGCATCCACCAGTTGTCCTGGTTCGACCTAGCGATCATCGTTCCCTATTTCGTGTTGATCGGCCTGCTCGGGCTCTATGGAATCCACCGCTACGTGACGCTCTGGCGGTACTTGCGTTGCCGTAACCGGCCGGCCCCGCCTCCGCCACCTCTTGAACGACTTCCCCGGGTCACCATACAGCTGCCCCTTTATAACGAACGGTTTGTTGTGGAGCGGCTGCTGGAAGCCGTCACCAAAATCCGCTATCCACGGGAGCTGCTTCAAATCCAAGTGCTGGACGACTCGACCGACGACACGCGCCAGGTGTGTGAGCAGCTAGTGCGATACTACCAGTCGCAAGGAGTCCCAATTGAGTATCACCACCGGGAACACCGCTACGGGTACAAAGCTGGGGCACTTGCTGAGGGGCTAAAAACGGCCACTGGCGAGCTGATTGCGATCTTCGACGCGGACTTCGTCCCTGGGCCAGACTTCCTCGAGCGCACGGTCCCTTACTTTGCGGATCCGCAGGTGGGTTTGGTGCAGACCCGCTGGGGGTATCTGAACCGCGACTACAACCTGCTGACCGAGGTACAGGCCATGTTGTTGGACGGGCATTTCATCCTCGAACACACTGCACGCCAAGGCTACGGCCTGTACTTCAATTTCAACGGGACAGCGGGGGTCTTACGCCGGGCGATGATCGAAGACGCTGGGGGTTGGGAACACGACACGCTAACCGAAGACAGCGACCTCAGTTACCGAGCGCAACTCAAGGGTTGGAAATTCATCTACTTGCCCGAAGTGGTGACTCCGTCTGAGCTTCCGGTCGCCATCCACGCATTCCAGGTCCAGCAAGCACGTTGGGCCAAGGGCTTGACCCAGGTGGCGTTAAAGCTTCTGCCCCGCATTCTCCGCGCGCCCATCCCACTAAAGTGCAAGATCGAGGCTTTCTTCCACCTCACACCCAACATCAGCTACCCGATGATGATCATCGTTTCAGCGCTTATGGTGCCGGTGATGATTGTGCGTTTTTACATCGGGTGGCTGCAGATGCTGACGTTCGACGTGCCGTTCATCATCATCACGATGTTGTCGCTGTTTTTCTACTATGTACTGCCACAGCACGCGCAGAATCCTGCGAGCTGGAAGCGGGCGTTGTTGCGCATGCCAGCCTTGCTAGCTTTGGGTATTAGCTTGACCTTGATCAACGCTAAGGCTGTCATCGAAGCGTTGCTCGGCATCCAAAGCCCGTTCGCTCGCACGGCAAAATACGCGATTGCTGGTAGTCACAAGCGTGCCCTCAAGCCTGTGCGGTACCGCCGCCGAAGCGGGTGGTGGCCTGCGATCGAAATCGCTGCGGGCAGCTACTTCGCTGTGATGATCAACTGGGCAATTGGGAGCCACAACTACATGGCAGTGCCCATACTGGCGCTTTTCACCTGGGGATACTGGTGGGCTGGATTCGGCACGTTGATTGACGAATTCCGGGCGAAACTGGCTTGGGAGCGGAGCGCCGCTTTGCAGTTGGAGCCCGCAGAGTCTTGACCCGGTATCCGACGTGGGTGGCACGTCAACCAGACGCCCGGGCTGTGGTGTGGCATTCGTCTGTGGGGACGGCTAGCGCACGAAGAGGGGTCGCCAGCCGAAAGTGCAGTGGGAAGGTTGTTGAAGGGGCGCGCACTCTAAGAAGCTTTGGGATGCCAGTGGCGAAGGTTACCCACACAAAGAGCCTGCTGGCGCCGTGGGCCGCGATTGGCCAGAAATTTTCAAGCCTTCGAGGCAGCTCGAGCCGGCTCAGCTACCGCTAGTGAGGGCAACCCCAACCGTTCGCGCAGCTCCGCCTCCAGCCGGTTGGCAATGTCCGGGTGTTCCTTTAGAAACTGCTTCGCATTCTCACGCCCCTGGCCGATGCGCTCCCCCGCGTAGCTGTACCAGGCACCGCTCTTCTCGATGAGCCGGTGTGCCACGCCCAGGTCGATCAGGTCCCCCTCGCGCGAGATCCCTTCTCCGAACAGAATGTCAAACTCCGCCTCCTTGAACGGCGGGGCCATCTTGTTCTTAACGACCTTCACCCGGGTACGATTGCCGATCACGGTCTCGCCGTCTTTGATCGCCGCCACGCGCCGGATGTCCAGCCGGATGGAGGCGTAAAACTTCAACGCCCGCCCGCCGGTGGTCGTTTCGGGGCTACCGAACATCACGCCGATCTTCTCGCGGATTTGGTTGATGAAGATCAGGCATGTACGGGATTTCGAAACCACTCCGGTAAGCTTGCGCATGGCCTGGGACATGAGCCGTGCTTGCACGCCGACGAACGAGTCCCCCATTTCGCCTTCTAGCTCGGCCTTGGGGACGAGTGCGGCTACCGAATCCACCACCAGGACGTCGATAGCACCCGAGTTGATGAGCGTGCTAGTGATCTCTAGAGCTTGCTCGGCGTAGTCGGGCTGCGAGACGAGCAGGTTATCAACATCTACTCCGAGAAGCCGCGCGTAGTTAGGGTCCAAAGCATGCTCGACGTCGATGAATGCCGCCAACCCTCCCTGCTTTTGGGCCTGAGCGATGACCTGCAAAGCGATAGTGGTCTTGCCCGAGGATTCAGGCCCAAAGATCTCGCTAATCCGCCCCCGAGGAAACCCGCCGACGCCCAGCGCTGCGTCAAGCGACAAGCACCCCGTGGAGATCACGGGGACGGAAACGACGGCTTCGTTGGACCCCAGCCGCAAGATCGATCCTTTACCGAACTGTTTCTCGATCTGGCTGACCGCCAGCTCGAGGGCCCGTAAACGCTCTTTATCTTGACCGTTGGCCATGAGAGACCTACCTAAGGTCGCGTCTCAATTATACTGTGCGGGCAAGTGGCAGCCGTTTGCAAGCAGCTTGAGAACCTTGCAGGGGCCGGCCGCTTCGAACCTCGCGGTGAAAACTAAGCAGGATGGTCGGGCCGGTCGGATTTGAACCGACGACCTCTTGCACCCCAAGCAAGCGCGCTAACCAGGCTGCGCCACGGCCCGATGTCTGCGCCCATTATTGTAACGCAGTTGCGCGCAAGCCCGCGCGAAGAGTCTGACCTGGTGATCACCCGCACGGACTAGAGTAGCGACGCGCAGCCACTGAGCCTCATCAAACAAACCAAAGCCCCACGAATGCGGGATGCAGTGGGACCCCGGGGTGTGGATGGGGGCTGGGCTGCCGGAGGAGGCAAGCAGCCCAGCCCACAACGGGGCAGCTACCGCTAAAGGGCAACGGGCCTCGGGGAGGGGGGCCGAGGCCCGTTCGGAGGGGCAAGCGGCGAGCTGGGTCTCGCCGCCGGGGATGCTATGTAGTCGAGTACGACGTGTTTGCCCTCTTGTGTTGCAACTAGGTTACCACAGTCGAATCCCCTGATTTTGGTGGCTTTGCTGTGGTCACCTACCGCCAGTGGTGGGTCAACCTGCGGAAATGAACCCAATGCGCGAGAGGTTTCACCCACCCATCCAGGCTGCTTTTGATCGCCCCTCAACGGTGCGCCCCTGAGTGGGCTCGCACCAGCTCTACCACCGTCTGCGCATGCGACAGCCATAACAACCGCCTGGTTAAAATCGACCTCCGGGCGGCTTCCCCTAGATCCCGCCGCAGCGGCTCGCATTCGACAAGTCGCTCCAGTGCGCTCTGCAGCTGGGCCGTATCGCCGGGTCTGAAAAGCAGCGCCTCCCGACCCGGATCAACGAGCTCACGGATGTTAGGTTGGTCGGGTGCCACCACCGCCTTGCCCAGCGCCATTGCCTCAACCAGCTTCATCGGGCAACAGTAAGCGTTGGCTGCGGGTTGCACGAATACGTCAAAGCGCGAGGCGTGGGCAAGCGCTAGCTCATGAGCCAGTGGCCCCGCAAAGTGGACGCAGTCAGTCAGGTTCCACATAGACCTAAGGTGCTGCAAATGCCCAATCGTGGGCCCGCCACCCACAAGCACACAGACTGCCCTCTCACGGAGCAGAGGACTATCGCGGAAGCAGGTGAGCAAGTTCTCTAGGCCATGCCAAGGGCGGAACCACCCCACAAACCCAATCGCCACCCGGTCGCCCTTGTTCCAGTCAGCCTCTGGCCTTAGCTTGGCACCGTACAGCCGGGCTTGGCGAATTGCTTGGAGGTTGACGCCGTTAGGCAGGACCAAGATCTTGCTGGCGCGTACCCCTTCGGCTATAAGCATCCGGCGCAGGACGTCCGAAACCACAACTACCAGGGTGGCCAAATTGCAGATGGTGCGTTCACTCCAGCGGGCGATTTTCTTCGCGCGAATCTCGCCTTCCAGGCTCAGCTCCAGGGCTAGTGGCGAGTTCACCTCCAGAACGAGCGGCACCCGGCGCCACCTGGCCCAAAGGACACCGGCAAAGTTGCCAAAGGCGTAGCGTTCGTAAATGAAGTCATAAGCCTGGTGCCGGCTCGCGCGAGCCAGCAACCAAAGGTTCGGCAAGCTGGCCAACGGGTAGAAGCAGTCAGCCATCCCGGGCAGCGACCGCAGAACCGATTTCCAGCGCGGCACCATGGCGCTTTGCTCGGGAGGACGCTGGCCGAGCGTGGCAGGGACAAGAGCAACCTCTTCGACCGTATGCCCCCAGCGGCGGAAAGCATCAATCATGGCAACGATATGGATTTGCTGGGCATCGGTCGAACGGGTCCGGTGATGATATAGGATCCTCACGTTTCAGCCCATTCGTTTGTTCGGCAGCAATTGCCCGACCGGGGCAGGGCGTAGACCCTGCACTGCTGCTCCGCCGATCATAAGAACAGGATCGTACAAGTTATGTGCGGGATTGCCGGCTTACTCAGCGACGCGCCCGAGCCGGTCAAATGCCGATGGGTGGAGCGGATGTGCGCCCGGCTGGTTCACCGTGGTCCAGACGACTCAGGGATTTTTGTAGACCCGAACGTAGCCTTGGGGCACCGCAGGTTGAGCATCATCGACCTAGAAGGCGGCGCTCAACCCTTGGCCAACGAAGATGGCACCATTCAAGTGGTTTTCAATGGTGAGATTTACAATTTTCAGGAGCTGCGGGCCGAACTGACCGATCGAGGACACCACTTCCGCACGCGCTCGGATACCGAGGTGCTGGTGCACCTCTATGAAGAGGAAGCCGAGCAGATGGTCCGCCGTCTGAACGGGATGTTCGCCTTCGCGATCTGGGACCAGCGATCGCGGACGTTATTGCTGGCGCGCGACCGGCTTGGCAAGAAACCACTCTACTGGACAACTGCAATTCCCGGAATCGAGTTCTGCTTTGCTTCCGAGCTGAAGGCGCTTGCATCGTTGCACGGCTTTCCTGGGCACATCAACTGGCAAGGCTTGGGGAACTTCTTGAGCCTGGGTTACATCCCCGATCCCGAGACCATCTACGTGGACGTATGGCGGCTCAAGCCAGGCCATTGGATGAAAGTCCAGAATGGCCGAATAGTAGAGCGGCGTTACTGGTCCGTGGAGTTTGCCCCCTTTCCTGAAGGCGACTTCCAACAAGCGCTAGAGGCTATACGCGAACTGGCAGCCGACGCAGTGCGCCGCCGCCTAGTCAGCGATGTTCCTCTGGGAGCCTTCTTGAGCGGCGGAGTAGATTCCGGTGCGGTCGTTGCAACCATGCGGCGGCTGGCCAGCGAAGTCAAGACGTTCTCCATCGGCTTCACCAGCAAGCGCTACGACGAGCTTGAGTACGCGCGGGCGGTAGCCGAATTCTGCCGGACTGAACATCGAGAGCAAGTCGTCAGCCCGGCCGTCGAAGACATACTGGAGCAGCTGGCTGATTCCTACGATGAACCAT
This sequence comes from Acidobacteriota bacterium, assembly GCA_030550335.1. Lineage (GTDB taxonomy): Bacteria > Acidobacteriota > Terriglobia > Bryobacterales > Bryobacteraceae > JAUQPO01. The sequence goes on along the minus strand of JAUQPO010000042.1, from coordinate 4,561 downwards.
TTGGCGATTCGTCGGCCATTCCTACCCTTTACCTGTGCCGGATGACGCGACAGTTCGTCAAAGTTGCCCTGAGCGGGGACGGGGCGGACGAGGCATTTGCAGGCTACCGGCGCTACGCCTACGCGGCGCTGGAGGAACGACTGCGGCACTGGCTTCCTACTTTGCTCCGAGAGACCGCGATCCGCGCGCTGGCTAAGGCATACCCAAAATTCGACTTTCTTCCTCAGATATTCCGAGCCAAGACGCTGCTCACCAACTTGGCTCAAGACCTAGCGAACGCCTATTTCACCACCATGTCGATTTTCCGCGACGAGGGTCTGCAACGGATTGCTGGAGAGGCCCTTCGAACAGCGTTAAGAACGGCCTCGCCGCGGAATCAATTCGTGGACCGGTTCCACAAATATCGCCATTTGCCGCCACTCAGCCAAATTCAGGCCGTGGACCTGGAAACTTATCTGCCGGGAGACATCCTGGTGAAGGTGGATCGTGCCAGCATGGCTTTCTCTTTGGAATGTCGTTGCCCCTGGCTGGACTACCGCCTGGTGGAGCTGGCTGCGCAGTTACCCCCGGAATTCAAGCTGCGGGGAATGACCGGCAAGTATGTATTCAAGAAAGCTATGGAGCCCTTGCTCCCTGAGGCGATCCCCTGGCGCAAGAAGATGGGGTTCGCAGTCCCATTAGAGGAGTGGTTCCGAGGCCACTTCGATGAACTCTTCCACGCCTTTGTCCTTCGCCCGGAGATGGAGGAGTACATCGATCTAGCCGAGGCCAAGAGGCTTTACCAGGAGCACAGGTCACGGCTGCACAACCATGATCGAAGGTTGTGGAACCTGTTTATGCTCGGATGCTGGGACGCGCGGCACCGGAGGCGCTGGCAGCTGGATCAGGGAGCCTTGCGAGAACAGCTCCGCAATCGGACAAGGACACCTAGCCCGACGAGCTATGGAACCTAAAAGCAAGACCCTGCCTCGGCTGGTGCATGTGGCTTACAGCTTTGGGCTAGGCGGGGCCCAAGCGCGAATTGTGCAGCTGATCGAGCGGTTGGGGGGAGAATTCCAGCACGTCCTAGTCGCCCGCAACGGGGATTACGAGGCGGCTTCCCGCATCCCCGCGAGCCACGGAACCGTCAAGTTGGGAGCTGGCCACCCCGTACCCCGCGACCTGTGGAGTTGGCGAAAGTACCTGGCGTCGCTGAAGCCGGACTTGCTGCTGACCTACAACTGGGGAGCCATCGACGCTGCGGCCGCTGCTCGACTCCACCGCCTATGTCCTGTGATTCACACCGAAGACGGGTTCGGCGCCGAAGAAGCTAAGCGAATCAAGCGACGTCGGGTGTGGTTCAGACGGCTGGTGCTCAGTGGTATTTACAAAACCGTCGTCCCCTCGCGCACCCTCCTGAAGATCGTGTTAGAGCAGTACCGTTTGCCCGCGCATCGTGTGGCGTGGATCCCGAACGGGGTCGACTCGGAACGGTTCTGCCCCGGACCTCGGCAGCAAGCACGCGAGCATTTGGGATTACGTAAGGACTGGGTTTGGTTTGGATATGTAGGCGGGTTGCGGGAAGAAAAGCAATTGGATCTATTGGTGGATGCGTTCCACAGGTCGAACACGGAAGCTACCGGTTTAGTGCTAGTTGGCAGCGGGCCAGAAGAGCAAAAGCTCCGGCAGTTGGTCGACCGGCTAGGGCTTGAACAACGCGTCGTCTTCGCAGGGCCGCAAGAACGGGTCGAACGGTGGTACCAAGCACTGGATGTGTTCGTGCTGGCTTCCATGACCGAACAAATGCCCCTCTCCTTGTTGGAAGCCATGGCCACAGGTTTGGCCGCTGTGGTGACGGACGTGGGTGACTGCAGTCTCTTACTCGGGACTAGGCAGTGGCCTGAGGTTGTGCCCCCAGGGGATCCCGTGGCGATGGCTCGAGCACTGCGCCAACTGGCACAAGACAGTGAGTTGAGGCGCACTTTAGGGGAGAAAAATCGGCGTCGTGCGATCGAGCACTACCCGCTGGAGAGAATGGTACAGACATACCGAGAGCTTTACAGCGAAGCGTTGCGAGTCGGCCGGTTCGGACCATAAGTCGCTTACTTTCAACGAGTTGATCCCATGGCCTCGGGGCTAGCCATGGTAGCATGGAAGCGGAGGCACGCCCAGTTGCCCGCCTGATCCGGCCTGCCTCCGAATCCCTAATCGCGCTTCCAGGTGAACCATGACTTTCCATGCGTCAGCTTTCTCCAGTGGGGTGTTGCTGTTCGTAGCCCTCGCATGGGGGCAAACCCGGGTAGACCTGCGGTCGCAAGCCAAGAATGTCGACTTCAGCCAAGCACCGGCGACTAAGCCCGTGAAGACTGGTACTATACTACCGCAAACCTGCAGTACTGGCGAGCTCTTTTTCAAGACCGACGCACCAGCAGGGCAAAACCTCTACGCGTGTACAAGCACGAACACTTGGACCGTGCTGAGCAGTGGCGGTAGTTCATCAGGCTTGCCACCGGTAAACGGGCAAGAAAATCGCATCCTTTCCAACAACGGTTCGGCGGCCGACTGGCGAATTGTGGGGTTGGGTCTGGTGATGGACTCGGTGCAACTGGCGATCGACACCGCGGTAGTGCCACAACTCTATGGAAGCAACACGTTTCAAGCGACGAATAGCTTCCGGGGAAGGTTAGAAGTTACCGGCCCGGCAGCCGAGGTTGACTTCACCGGGGCCAAATCTACACGCCCAGTCCGGGCGGGGACCACACCCCCGACTAACTGTATCCCCAATGAGGAACTGTTCCTGGACACGGATGACGTAAAGCTTTTGGTGTGCAATAGCCTAGGCAACGGTTGGGTCCAGCCGCGCAAACGGACGATTCAGTTCAGTTTGGGCGATGGTTCTACGCCCGTGACCAGTGGCCTCAGTCGGTGGCTCACGGTGGACTTCAGTGGCAAGATTCTGGCTTGCACGATCTTGGCGGATCGTGCCGACAACTTGACGGTAGCCTGGCTCAAACGAAGCGCGGGCCTACCCACCTCAGCGGATAGCATCGGCACATGTTCCCTATCCTCGCAGCAGTACGTGCGAGACACGAGCCTGGCGAGTTTCACGAACACCAGTGTGAGCGCAGGGGACTGGCTACGGATTGAGGTCACTTCGCCGCCCGCCCAAGCTACTATGTTCACAGTGGCTTTAGAGGTCCAGGAGCAATGAAACGCGTAGGCCTCTTCGGGTTGATTACCGTATTGGTGTGGGCCTGGAGTCTGTGGGCTCAGCAGGCCTCTGTCGGAACGACAACGGAAAGTTTCGTCGACCACGCCGGCAGCTCGGCGGCGGGCCAGTTCGCCGCCTGGGGATTCAATTGTCCCTCCACCTACTCCGTTTTCGACTACGGGGCCCGCGGGGATGGCGTGGCTGATGACACAGCGGCGATTCAGGCAGCATTGAACGCGGCTGCCGGTTCTCAAGGGTGCGTCCTCTTTGGTAGCGGGCACACGTTTCTTATCAGCGGCACACTGACTATCCCGGGCGGTCTGAAAATGACGCCCGTGGCAGGGGGTGCCGCTTCCACGATTCGGATGTCACCGTTGGTTCCGAACCGCACAAGGATGTTCACGATCAACCCTGGAGCCACTGATATCCTCATCAACGGGCTGGTATTGGACGAAAGTGGCAAAGGGGGGATCCTTATCATAGCGCCTGATCCTACAGATTCCCCTCCGGAGCGCATTGTTGTCCAAAATTGCGTTTTTCGCAACACTGGGTCATACGCATGGGCTAACGACTTCAAAGATAGTGCGCCCATTTACCTACGGAACGCCAGAAACCTCATCGTCAAGCAGAACGAATTTGCTAACGTGTCTACTACCTGGATCGGGCCATGTCAGAACTGCGAGTGGCGACAGAACCTTTACCATCAATCCTACTCAGGTAACTGGATTTCGCTGAACTTTTCAGGAGAAACGCGAAGCTGGACGTTCGGCGAGGGGTTCGTGCTGGATGGCAATATCTTTCGGGACGTTTGCCGGATGGCAGTGGAATTGTTTTCTAATCTTCGGGCCCCGCGCATTACCAACAACAGGCTGGAAAGCTGGAATGAGACGACACAAACCTGTATCGACTATGGTGGCGTCCGATTTGGCTTTTCGCTAGTAGGAGGCGGGGCGAACCAGGCGCTGGTGGCAGGCAACTACGCTTACGGCCCGTTGTCGCGCCCCATCGGATTCGAGATCGGCTGGAGCCACTCGACCTGGGCCAACAACGAAGTGGATGGCTTCGACAAAGCTTTCGTTGTCCAAGGTCAGCAAGGGAATGTGATCACCGGCAATCGTATCTATAATTCGAACACCGGCATCTATTTCTCCAACGCAGCCGGCGGCAACAACCAGAACACGATCGTCGAGAACAACCTGATTGTTGACACAGTTACGGCGGCCATCACCATGATTCCCAACTATTACGGTGGTTCGGTCTTCCGGAACAATACCATTTTGCGACAAAGTTCAAAGCCAGACGATGGAGTTACAACCTGGCGTTGTTTCAAGCTCGACGCCCCCGACAGCCCAGTCACCTTCGAAAACAACT
>JAUQPO010000041.1 GCA_030550335.1 Acidobacteriota bacterium | reverse complement strand
TGCAAAGAGCCGTCGGCACCGGTCCAGCCGTAGTGATCACCGCCGCGGTGTTCTCGGCTCTACACGGCCCACAGTACGCGTGGTCCTGGAGGCACTTGGTTTTGATCACAGTCGCCGGAGTGGCTTTCGGACTCATCCGCGTCCTCGCGCGCTCCACCCTGGCCGCCAGCTTGACGCACGCTAGCTACAATTTCTGCTTTCTGATCGCTTATCTCTTGCATGCCAAAGCTCAGGGATGCTGAACTATGGTGGAAACCATTGCCTGGCGTGACTCCAAAGTGGTCATGATCGACCAGCGGCTCTTGCCGCACGAGCAACGCTACGTCGTTTGCGAGGATTACCAGCAAGTTGCCGACTGCATCCGCAAAATGGTGATCCGCGGCGCTCCGGCTATCGGAGTTGCTGCGGCGATGGGTGTAGCGCTCGGTATGCTTCGAGCAGCAAAAGACGAGGATCTCGATGCGCAGCTGGAACAGATTTGCCAGACTTTGGCCTCCACCCGCCCCACGGCCGTGAACTTGTTCTGGGCACTGGACCGAATGCGCAGACGATACCACCAGGTGCGACACTTGCCTCTGGAGCAAGTCCGCCAGGCCCTGATCGAGGAAGCCGAGCGGATTCGGCTCGAGGACATAGAGATCAACCGGGCAATTGGCCGCCACGGAGCTCCACTGATCCCCGATGGCAAGGCGGTGTTAACTCATTGCAACGCTGGGGCGCTGGCTACGGCGGGGTACGGCACGGCTTTGGGCGTTATCCGGGCTGCGTGGGAGGCCGGCAAGCGTATCCATGTGTATGCTGACGAAACGCGGCCCTTCCTCCAAGGAGCACGCTTGACAGCTTGGGAGCTCCTCCAGGACGGCATCCCCACCACTGTCATTACCGACAACATGGCGGGGTATTTTCTCCGGTCGGGACGTATCGGCTGCGTCATCGTGGGCGCAGACCGGATCGCAGCCAACGGAGACGTAGCCAACAAGATCGGCACGTACACGCTGGCCGTGCTGGCGCGGGCGCACAATGTGCCGTTCTATGTGGCTGCTCCAATCTCCACGCTGGACCTGAATATCTCTTGCGGCGATGAAATACCTATCGAACACCGGCCGCCGGAAGAAGTCACCCATATTTGCGGCCACAAGATCACCCCGGACGGTGTCGGAGTGGAGAACCCGGCGTTCGACGTCACGCCGCACGAGTACGTGACGGCTATTATCACTGAAAAAGGTGTAGCTTGGCCCCCTTATGAAGCCTCGTTACGGGCCCTTGCCGACTCAACTCCCTGACCTCGACTGTGTGCGCCACTAGTCAGCCCTGAGGAATTTGGCTAGCTGAGCTCCCCATGCCAGCCAGCTGACCATCCGAGTTCCGGCTAAGAAACGCACTCAGTTCAGTAGATCCGTAGGCGGCAAGAGGAAGGGGATAGAGCGTGTATGGCTCCGGAAGCTCTTGAAGTCCGCGCCGGCTCCCTCGTTCCCGGTGCGCTGGCGCTGACTTCCGGCTGAGAGGCAAGGTCGCTGTAGCGGCCGCTCATGAAGTAGGTAGGTGCGGTTGACCCGCGCTAGCAGAGCTGAGTGTCGGGCGAGGCCGGTATTGGGGCACCCACTCGGAGCGAAGAGAGGAGGAACATGACTTTCCTGGGGACAGTTCCCAAGTGGCCGAATCCCCTTAACTTGATAATCGAGTACAGATTGGCTATACTGGAAGCGAGCCCAGGAGGGGATTTCATGGCCTACGTCATCGCGGAACCCTGCATTGACACCAAGGACACCGCTTGCGTAGACGCTTGCCCGGTCGACTGCATCCATCCACGGAAAGACGAACCAGAGTTCGCAACCGAACGCATGCTTTACATCGACCCGGACGAGTGCATCGACTGCGGTGCTTGCGTGCCTGTGTGTCCTGTGTCAGCCATCTTCGCCAAGGATGACCTTCCAGAGCAATGGAGCCACTACGCTGAGATCAATGCTGCCTACTACCAAAAGAAGTCGGCGCAATAAGGGGCAGGACAGCGTTTCGGAGTCTATTATCCGAAACTGCCCGGTTAGGGCCGCTAAAATGGAAGCGGGATGAAGCTAAGCGCCCAAGAAGAATACGGGTTGCGATGTTTGCTGCATCTGGCCCGCCTCGGAACGGGCAGGAGCAGCACCATTCCTGAAATCAGCCGAGCCGAAGGGTTGTCCGTCCCGAACGTAGCCAAGCTCATGCGCATACTCCGCCTGGGTGGTCTGGTCCAAAGCGTCCGGGGCCAGGCCGGCGGTTACACGTTAGCCAAGGACCCTGAACGGATCTCAGTCGCTTCGGCCCTGGAGGTGCTGGGGGGTAAGTTTTTTAGTCCGGGGTTTTGCCAGCGCCATTCCGGGCGCCAACAGGCCTGCGCTCACTCGGACGATTGTTCGCTCCGGCCGTTGTGGCGTCTGATCCAGACGGTCCTCAGCGAAATCTTGGAGCGCACCTCCTTGAAAGATTTGCTCGAAGCGGAGGAACAAGTTGAGCGGAAGGTGCGGGACCTGACGGCCACGGTGGTGCCGCTCGTCGCAGGTACTGCCGCCGATCTTCGGGCCGCGGAACAGCAGTGAACGCCCGATGCCCTGCGAAATCAGGGCGGTGAGGGGCACGATGGCCACTGCTCTGGCTACCATCCTTGAACAACACACTCGCGAGGGAGAACTCTACCGCCGACTCGACGCCAAGCGCATCGAATGTTACGCCTGCGGGCATCGCTGCCCTATCCCGGAAGGCCAGCCCGGCGTGTGTAAAGTCCGCTTCCACCGGGGCGGCAAGCTGTACGTTCCCTGGGGCTACGTCGCTGGGGCCCACTGCGACCCCATCGAGAAAAAGCCCTTCTTTCACGTCAAGCCGGGATCGTTAGCTTTCAGCTTCGGGATGCTCGGCTGTGACCTGCACTGCGCGTACTGCCAGAACTGGATCACTTCCCAAGCGCTTCGAGATCCGCGTGCCGTGGCCAGAATCCAGGAGACCACACCGGAAAAACTGGTGCGGGCCGCGCTCGCCTACGGTTCCGACTCCGTCGTCAGCACTTATAACGAGCCCCTGATCACGGCCGAATGGGCAGTGGCAGTTTTTCGAGAGGCGCGCAAATATGGCCTGTTGACCGGATTCGTTTCCAACGGTAACGCTACCCCCGAAGTTCTGGAATACCTGCGACCCTGGCTCGACCTCTTCAAGGTCGATCTGAAATGTTTCGACGATAAGAAATATCGGAAGCTCGGCGGGCGCCTCGAGCCAGTATTGGATAGCATCCGTCGCATTCACGAACTGGGCTTCTGGCTCGAAGTGGTTACCTTGGTCGTGCCTGGCTTCAACGACTCAAACGAGGAGCTTCGCAGCATTGCTGAATTCCTCTGCGGGATCTCTCCGGACATCCCATGGCATGTGACAGCGTTTCACAAAGATTACAAGATGACCGACCCGGACAATACCCCACCAGAAACGCTGTTGCGTGCCGCCGAGATCGGGCGCAGCGTGGGCCTTCGTTACGTTTATGCAGGCAACCTGCCGGGGCGGTTAGAAGGATTGGAAAACACCTACTGCCCGAACTGTCATACTGTCCTGGTGCGGCGTTGGGGGTTCCACGTGCTGGAAAATCGGTTGCGGGACGGGGGTAAATGTCCGAATTGCGAGACTGCCATCCCCGGTCGCTGGTAGGACCCTCCGTCTCACGAGCAACCAGGCAGCGTACCATCCTAAATGCTCACCCGAAGCCCGATTCACTTTCCACCCTGCGAGCGCCCTGACCGGTTCTCTGAAAGAAGTGGGATTTGTGGAATAAGCTCCCGAATCTTCGAGTACCCTCTTCTGTGCAGCTGATCGCCTAGGCATGATCACAGCCCGAACTAGCCCACAGTGTGCCGATCCGTACGACCTACTAGGGTTGAAATGGGCCTGCAGTTCTAGCAGCCTGCCCAGAACCCCGTTAGCCGAGCGACCAATGCGAAGCCGATCTACGCAGCGCTAATCCCGGCATGTCGCCGCTGCAAAATTCCATCGGCCGGGGATACAACTGGGATCACTGTGATCAGCGTCGCCGAGCCCGAATAGTGAGGTTAGCCTAGCCACTGGGCGGGACCAATGCCTCCATCTCAGCAAAACGAGCGAAGCAGGATGTAGGCCTCGCACCGGCCGGGTGCTCGTCCACCTGGCTCCACAGCACGGAGCCCACGCCGAGCCGACAGGCACCCACATACTCCGGCCAGCACTTGCCTCACGGGTTAGTCGGAGTCAGCGGTCGACCGTTGAGTAAGGATTCAATTTGTTCCAGTTGCTTTTTGACAATTTCGATGTTGCCTGCGTTCGGCGCAAGTTGTAAGTAGCGTTCTAGGTGCAACTTCGCCTCGGCGAAGTTATTCTGCAAGGCCAAAGCCAGGCCCAACACATGCTCGACTTGAGGATAGCGCCGCTCCGCCTTGAGCTTGATCGCCTCCCTGGCTGCCTTCTCCGCTTCAACCGGATTGCGCAGATTCAAGTGAGCCACCGAGTTGAAGAAGTAAGCATCCGGGAAATCGTAGGGATTCATTTTCAACACGTAGTCGGTGGTCTCGCGGACCTTTTCCCAGTTGCCAGCCCGCGCATCCATCAAAGCGAGCTGCAAGTAGGGCCGCATGAACTTCGGGTCGCAGGCTATGGCTTTTTCGTAAGCCTCCCGCGCGCGATCCGGTTGATTTTGAGCCTCGTAGACCTGGCCTAGCGCATGCCACGCTTCTGCGTACTCTGGATAGAGCGTGACTGCCTTCTCTAATTGCTTTTGCGCGTTGGCCAGCTTCTTGTTGCTGAATTGCTTCAGTCCGTCCTGATAAGCCTTCTTAGCCTTATCGGGAGCCTTCAGACTGGTGAAGCTGATCGTCAAACCCTGGACGTTGGCCAGCCGGTACAGTACGATGGTTCCCACGTCCGGATTGTCAAACATCCGACGGCCGGTCAATTCCACGGTGCTCGACCGGTAACCGGGCAAGGAGGCACGCAGCTCGCATCCCATCAGGTCCCTTTCCGAAATTCCGCCCCCCGGCCCCGTAGGGAATCCGAACGGGTCCCGAGGGGTAGTCGAACCCGGGAAGCGTTCAACCGAGGAGCTGATGCTCGCGTCCGGGATCACGTTGCGGTTTTGCCCCACTTGGAAACTGAACCGACCCTTGCTATCGGTATAAGCCTCCGGGATCGGCTGGCCGTGACAAACGCGTTCGATGACCACGTTGGGCGGCGCAGGAGTGCCGTCCTCGAAGACCACCCGTCCCTGCAAGAAAATTGGTCGCTGGATCTCCGGAAACGGCTGCTGCGGCTCCGTAGGGAAAGGCGTAGTCTGGCGCCCAGGTTGGGGAGTCGTCGGCGGAGCAGGCGTGGGCGTGGGCACCGGAGTGGTCGTTCCTGGAGCTCCAGGTCCAGGGCCAGCTGGCGGGGTGCCGCCCGCACCGCCTTGTGAGCCCCCTCCTTCGGTCTGGGCTAGTACCAGGCCCAGAACCCCGCACGCGGCCAAAACTGCCAACTTTTCTAGTAACCACCTGCTCCGCATCGCGGCCCACCTCCTTGCGGGCTACCTTATTATGGCACAAGCTCACCGGCCAGAAGGCGCAATTGAGGTAAGATGATACAGGCTCCAGCTGCGGCTGGCGCCTGTAAAGCAGGTGTGGAAAATGCGTCGAAAAAGTACGGCTCTTCTGGCCCTGCTCGCTACAGCCCTAGCGACGAGTTGCGGAGGAGGCCCCCAGCGACAAGAGCGCACGGAACCCCCTCCGGAGCCGGTCACCGGGCTCCGAGCGTTTTTCCGGATATATCCGACGGCTCGTGTGTGGGCGGAGGATGTCCAAGGCTTGCGACTAGTCAGCCTCTCTATTCCCGAGATGAAACCGAAGGGCGGGGCGTACCCTGCCTGGCGGGCTACCTTCTACTCGCCCAGTAAAGCTGCAGCCAAGAGCTTTACGTTCTCCGTAGTCGAGTCCTATGGGAACATCCACAAGGGTGTGTTCGAGGGTCCCGCGGAAAGTTTTTCGCCAGGAGCAGGAGAGCGTTGGGAACCCTGGCCCATTTCGGCCCTGAAAATCGATTCGGATCGTGCGTACGAAGTGGCTGTACAGAATAGCCAGGACTATATCAAGAAGCATCCCGACCAACAGGTCACGTTTGTGCTGGAGAAAACCCGCCGGCATCCGAACCTAACTTGGCGTGTGGTTTGGGGCCAGAGCGAGTCCCGGAGCGACTACTCCGTGTTCATCGATGCCTCTACTGGGGACGTGGTGGAAAAGATGCACTAGCCGCTCGCAAACCAAAACGTAAGCAAGCGTGGGGTCAGACGGGTCATTTCCTGGCGCCGAACAGGATACAGACAAGCGCTTGCTTCTCCTCACCCGCCAAATCGGTAAGCCCTGAGGGACCAGGCGCAGCCACTTTCACAAGTTGGCCGATGCTTTCTGATTGACGCGGCTCTTCCTACCACGTCGCGTCTCGGTGGGGGATGCAGGATAACGAGCATCCAGCACTGGGATCAGGGAGTGCTGTTCCTCGGCTGGCGGCTTGAAGCGAGTGGCCAGCTCGCGATTCAGGGTGGCGATAAACTCCCGGATCTGGCGCTGCATGGCCTCCATTTTCTCCCGCATGTTTAAAATAATCTCTACACCGGCCAGGTTCACCCCCAACTCGCGCGTTAGCTTCAAAATCAGTTCCAAGCGTTTCAAATCCTCCTCGGTGTACAGCCGCGTATTGCCCTCGGATCGCGAAGGCTTCAACAGCCCCTCACGCTCATACAAGCGCAACGTTTGCGGGTGGATCCCGTACATTTCCGCGACAGCAGAGATCATATAGGCCGCCTTGCGCCGCTGCGGTTCCTTTTGCTTGGAGCCCATAGTGCCCTTAGGCATATCTCAGACCTCTACCTGCTTCCAGATCTCTGCCCGCACGTCTTCGGGGTGTAGCTGCGCCAGCTCGCGCAACAACTCCCGAGTGCGCTCGTCCCAAGCGGGCGGTGGTTGAACGATCACTTCCACAATTTGATCTCCCCTTCGCCCTTTCCGCGTGTTCATCACGCCCTTTTCGCGCAGACGGAACTTCTGCCCGCTTTTTGTCCCAGGCGGAATTTTGACCAGCGCTCGGCCGTCAATGGTCGGGACCTCAATTTTGGCACCCAACGAGGCTTCCCACACCGTAATAGGAACTCGGATGATAATGTCGTCACCCTCGCGCTGGAAGAAGGGGTGCGGGTTCACTCTCACAGTAATGTACAGATCCCCAGGTGGGCCGCCCATCACCCCCGCGTTACCTTTGCCCGCCACGCGCAACCGGTCGCCCGTGTTGACCCCAGGCGGGATTCGCACCTCCACCGTCTCCGGCTGCAGAATACGGCCCTCACCGTGGCATACGGGGCAAGTGTCGCGCACCTGCCCCGTGCCTTCGCACCGAGGGCAAGTTAATGTGAACCGCATGGCCCCAGCTAGCTGGGTCACCGTACCGCTGCCCCGACACTCGGGGCACACCATACGTCGACCTCCAGCTGACCCGGTGCCCTCGCAGCTTGAACAAGGAACCTGCCGGTTGATGGTCAGTCGTACCTGCCCGCCACGGATGGCCTGCCAGAAATCGATGTTTAAGCCATACTCCAGATCCGTACCTTTCTCCGGCTGCCGGGCCGTGCGGCGAGTGCCGCGGCTGAAGAACTGGTTAAAGAGATCAGCGAAGGCGCTCGCAAAACCACCCTCCGTGGTCCGGGTGCGCGGGCCACCCATGAAGTCGGAAAAATCGAACCCGCTAAAGTCGAACCCGAAACCACGCCCTGCACCGTAATCGCTGGCGCCCGCTCCTGGTTGGGCCTGTTCGCTGTAAAAGCCGTACTGGTCGTAGATCTTCCGTTTGTTCGGGTCGCTCAGGACGCTGTAGGCCTCCTGGATCTGCTTGAATTTCTCCTCAGCCGCCTTGTCGCCAGGGTTGACATCAGGGTGGTACTTCCGCGCGAGTCGGCGATAAGCCCTGCGAATTTCCTCCTGGGTGGCGTTCCGGCTGACCCCTAGGATCTCGTAGTAGTCGACGTGCTGATGCGGCATAGCAGCGCCTTTAACCGGGTCAACAAGGGCGAGCCGGGACGCACGTCCCAGCTCACCCCCTCAGCTCATTCACCGTTTCTTGCCCTCGTCCACGTCGACGAACTCCGCGTCCACGACCTCGTCTTGCCTAGGTCGCTCGGAAGTACTGGTTCCGCTGGTCCGCGCACCCGCAGTATGCGTCCCCGCTGCCCGGTACATCGCTTCTGCCAGCTTGTGCGACACCCGAGTCAGCCGGTCCATCGCTGCGCGGATCCGCTCCAGGCCACCTTCCGCCATGGCCCTCTTGGTCTCCTGAAGCGCATCTTCAACCTCGCGAGCATCCGTCGGACTGATCTTGTCGCGATGCTCGCGCAACATCTTCTCGATGTTGTACACCATGTTGTCGGCCTGGTTCCGAGCCTCAGCTTCCTCACGGCGGCGCCGGTCCTCAGCAGCGTGCAGCTCGGCGTCCCGCGTCATCCGCTCGATTTCCTCCTTGGTCAGTCCGGAGGAAGACTCAATCCGGATGCGCTGCTCGTTACCAGTGGCCAAGTCTTTGGCGCTCACATGCAGGATGCCGTTGGCGTCGATATCGAAAGTGACTTCGATTTGAGGCACGCCACGAGGAGCCGGTGGGATGCCGACCAGCTGGAACACGCCCAGCAACCGGTTATCGGCGGCCATGGGCCGCTCGCCCTGGTAAACCTTGATCTCCACTGAGGTCTGGTTATCGGTAGCCGTGGAGAAGATTTCGCTCTTGCGGGTGGGGATGGTGGTATTGCGCGGAATCAAAACGGTGAACACACCACCCAGGGTCTCGATCCCCAGCGAGAGTGGCGTCACGTCCAGCAGCAGTACGTCCTTGACCTCACCGGCCAGTACGCCAGCCTGCACAGCAGCACCCACCGCCACCACCTCGTCCGGATTGACGCTCTTGTTGGGCTCTTTGCCGAACAAGTTGCGTACCAGCTCCTGGACCATAGGGATGCGGGTGGAACCGCCCACCAGCACCACTTCATCGATCTGCTTGGGCGTCAGGTTGGCATCCTTGAGTGCTTGCTGGCACGGCCCGATGGTGCGGTTGACTATGTCTTCCACCATCCGCTCGAACCGGGCCCGGGTAAGCTTCATGAGCAAGTGCTTGGGGCCGGTGGCGTCAGCGGTAATGAACGGCAGATTGATCTCGGTCTCCAGGAGGCTGGACAGCTCGATCTTCGCCTTCTCCGCAGCCTCTTTCAGACGCTGCATCGCCATCGGATCCTTGGACAGATCGATGCCATGTTCCTTGCGGAACTCATCCACGATCCAGTCCATGATCCGCTGGTCGATGTTGTCGCCGCCCAGGTGGGTGTCGCCATTTGTGGACTTGACCTCGACAACCCCCTCGCCAACCTCCAGGATGGAGATATCGAAGGTCCCACCGCCAAAGTCGTATACAGCGATGGTTTCATCCTTTTTCTTATCCAACCCGTAAGCCAAGGCGGCCGCGGTGGGCTCGTTGATGATGCGCATGACCTCCAAACCGGCAATCTGCCCAGCGTCCTTGGTCGCCTGACGCTGAGCGTCGTTGAAATAAGCAGGGACGGTGATGACCGCCTTAGTCACCTTCTGGCCCAGGTAAGCCTCCGCGGCATCCTTGAGCTTGGTCAGGATCATGGCCGAGATCTCCGGGGGCGAATAGATCTTGCCCATCACCTCCACGCGGGCGTCCCCGTTCGGGCCACGAACCACCTTGTAAGGGACCATCTTAATTTCCTCAGTGACCTCTTCGTAGCGCCGCCCCATGAAGCGCTTGATGGAGTAGATGGTGTTTTCGGGGTTGGTGATCGCCTGGCGCTTGGCTACTTGACCCACCAGGCGCTCACCACTCTTGGTGAAGGCGACGACTGAAGGGGTGGTCCGGGAACCTTCTTGGTTCGGAATGACGACGGGTTGACCACCCTCCATAACCGCCACCACCGAGTTGGTGGTCCCCAAGTCGATGCCGATGATCTTGCTCATCGTTTTGGCACCTCCTGCCGGGAGCGTGAGTTGATCGGGAGATAGGTTAGTCTATCACCATTATGAATCTTTAGCGAATTGTTGTCAAGCTCTCCCGCCAACCGCTCACATCCCTTTACACTACCTCATTCCCCGGGGGCAATCAACCGCCCCAACCGCACCGCCAGCTTCCGCCCGGTCGAAACCAGAGACCCCTCGTATCGAAGCCGTCCGTTCAGAAAAACCCCCACGGGTTTTTCCACCGGATAATCAAAGACGATGATGTCGCCAGGTGCAAGCTGGAGTATCCCCGCCAAACTCAACCTGCCGCCCTCCAAGCGCACGTCCAGCTGCACCTCCGCCCGCTGCAGCAACTTGAATAGCCTCTCCCGCTCGTCCTCCTTGCCGACCCGCCGCACAGCCCATTTCTGGGAGAAACGCTGGCGGAGCATTTTCACCACTACTGAAGGGATGGCCAGGTTGAGCATCCCGGAATGATCTCCCAGGCGCACCTCCATGCTGACCGCCACGACGGCTTCGTGGGGGCCGAGCCCCTGAAGAAGCTGGGGTTCGGTCTCGTAACCCACCACATCGAACGAGAGGTCGGCCACGGTCCTCCAGGCTTCGCGCAAGTCTTGCAAGATGATCCGAACTACCCCGTCAAGGATGTTTTTCTCAATCTCGGTAATCTCCCGCTCAGGTAGAGGGGCGGGCACTGCTCCCCCTCCCAGCATCATCTCCAAGATCGGGAAAACCAGCGCTGGGTTCAATTCCAGGACCGCGCGGCCCTCCAGCGGCTGCAAATTCAGAGCAATCAATACGGTAGGCGAAGGAAGCGACTGCGAAAATTCCTGAAACGAGAGCTGCTCTACGGCCACAAGGTTGGTGATCACGTAAGCCCGCAAATAGGCCGAGAGGCTGGAGGCGACACTCCTGGCAAACGTCTCATGCAGGGCGTGGATAGCTCGCAGTTGATCTTTGGGAATGCGATCTGGACGCCGAAAGTCATAAGGGGTAACCACATAAGCCGCCTGTCGCGGCCCACGCTTGCCACGGAGTTTCTGGAAGACACTGTCGATCTCCTGCTGGGTGAGTACACGATCCATCGACACGACGATACCTCCCTGCGGTTGGCCTCCCATCCATCGGCCGCGCTTACCGGCGGCTTTAGCGCCGCCTGTCCACCCGGCGGGGCTCGTTAGAATGGCGGGTAGGGAGTGGGGACTTTCCTCATCCATACCTTTGGCTGCCGCGCTGCACAGGCGGAGAGTGCAGCGCTAGGGGGATTGTTGTGCGAACGGGGCTTGGTGGTTGCGGCCCGGCCAGAGACCGCAGACCTGGTGATCGTCAATACCTGCACCGTCACGGCTTCGGCGGACGAGGACGCGCGGCAGTTCATCCGGCGCATCCACAGACTAAATCCTGAGGCTCGGATCATTGTCACCGGCTGTTACGCCCAGCGCGCACCTCAGGAGTTGGCTGCACTTCCGGGTGTGTGTGCCGTGGTGGGGCACTCGGACCGCGACCGGCTTCCTGAACTGGCCAGGCAGTTGGTGGAGGGGTCCTCGAGAGAGCCCCAGCTCATGGTGCGGGATGTACACGCCTATCCGCCTGAGGGCTGGGTGATGACCGCTGGGGTAGTGGAAGACCGCGTTCGACCTGTCTTAAAAATCCAGGATGGCTGCAGTCATCGGTGCAGTTACTGCATCATCCCGCTGGTCCGAGGCCGGAGCCGCAGTGCACCCTTAGAGTTGGTGCTCGAGCAGGTGCGTAGGCTCGCCGAACAGCACTGCGAGATCGTGCTCAGTGGTATCGATCTGGGCTCCTGGGGCCGCGACCTCCGACCGCGCCTCCGGCTGGTAGATCTCGTGGAGAGGCTGTTGGCCGAAACTCCGGTGCGTCGGTTACGCTTGAGTTCCATCGAACCGCTCGAATGGGACCAAGAACTGCTAGAGCTGGTGGCCAGCTCTTCTAGGATCGCCCATCACATCCACATGCCCCTGCAAAGCGGCTCAGACGCGATCCTGCGACGGATGCGGCGCCGTTACCGGGTGCGCCATTACGTCGATCGTGTGCTGACGGCACGCCGGTTGATGCCCGAAGCCGCTATTGGAGCGGATGTACTGGTGGGCTTCCCTGGAGAAACAGACCAGGATTTCGAGCAAACGGTGAACGTTATCGAAAGTTTGCCCTTGACATATCTGCACGTGTTCACCTACTCGCCCCGCCCAGGCACAGAAGCCGCTCAGATGCCCAATCAGGTTCCCCGACAGGTCCGGCAAGAAAGAAATCGTATCCTCCGAGAGCTGGCCGCTCGTAAGAACTTGGAATTTCGCCGACAAATGATCGGGCGGAAATTGAGCGTAGTCACGCTGGGTGAAGATCGGCTGGCGCTGAGCGATAACTATCTGAAGGTCCACCTGCGAGAGCAATGGCCCCCGAACCAGCTGATAGAGGTGTGGATTGGCGGACTGGCGCCGGATGGATTGGAAGAAGCGCCCAGCCCACCACGGGGTTAGTCCGGGCATCAGAACATTCTCCTCGTTAGCCTGTGTGTTCCATAGTGGCGACCGTGTCGCCCCGCCATTCCAGTTGCCAGACGCTCTCGATGTGATAGGTGTGCGGGAACAGATCCACCAAGCTCACGGAGGCCACTTCGTAGCCTGCGCTGAGCAGGGCCCCGAGATCGCGAGCGAGTGTAGCAGGATTGCACGAGACGAGTACCAGGCGCCTGGGGTGCAGCCTTTTGAGTTCGCGCACGACCGCACGGCCGAGTCCGGCTCTGGGGGGATCCGCCAGCACGAAGTCCGGAGTCGAACCCAGGTTCGAAAGGTAAAGATCGGCGGTCGAACGCACGGCCTCGACCGCAAGCCCCGCACGCTCTGCGTTGAATCTCAGGTCGGCGATGGCGCTGGCCGAGGTTTCCACTGCCACCACGCGTGCGAACCGTGTCGCCATCGGGAGGGAAAAAAGCCCGACTCCCGCGTACAAGTCCACGGCCCATTGGCCGGCCGCCCCCTCCAGAGCCACGTCCACGAGCTGATCGATCAAGAACCGGTTGACCTGGAAGAACGAACGGTGGCTCACCCGAAACAAGTGCCCTGCTGCCGGGTACTCGATTGCAGGCTCCAGAGCACCTGGGATCTCCCGGGCACACCATTCGAAAAAGCCCCGGGCCACGCGCCGGTCAGCCCGGGTTTCGAGAACGTTCACCTGAACCTGGTTCTCGTTGGTAAAGAACTCGATCACCCGGATGAAATCGGGAAAGCGCGGATGGGGGATCATCCGCCACAGCACGGCCAGTGCCTGGTTGACCATGGGGGATGAGATGGGGCAGCGGCGCACAGGGCACAAGCGGTGACTCGAAACCCGATGGAATCCCACTTTGCGGCGGTCGATGTGGAATTGGGTCCGGTTGCGGTAGTCCAGATCAGGCCCTGAGACGATGCGCACGCTGTCCGGCGGGGCGAACTTACCGATCCGCCGGCACGTTTCGATCAGGATCGACCGCTTGAGCTCCAACTGGTAGGTGTAAGCGGCGTGCTGGTAATGACATCCACCGCATTTTTGGAAGTGCTCGCAAGGCGGCTGAACGCGATGGGGAGAAGGGTCGAGTACCTCCAGCAAGCGCGCGCGATGGTAATCTCGGGCTTGCTCATAGATCTCGACTTTGACACGCTCGCCGGGCAAGACGAATGGCACCAGCACCACCCGCCCGTCAACACGCGCAAGCCCCTCACCGCCATACACCAAGCGTTCCACAGTGACTTCCGTTACCATAGAATTCTGGCTACTCGACGGCATGAAACCCCGGGTCTTCTCTGGCGTTCAACCTTCGGGCGATCTGCACATCGGCAATTATCTGGGTGCTCTCAAGCATTGGGTCAAGATCCAGGATGAGTACGAGTGCATTTTCGGGATCGTCGATCTTCACGCGATCACGGTTTACCAAGACCCTGCGCAACTGAGGAACAAGATCGAGGAACTGGCGGCGTTATTTCTAGCCGTAGGGATCGATCCTCAGCGCTCTTCCATCATCGTACAGTCGTCCATCCCCGCTCATGCGGAGCTGGCTTGGATGTTGACGTGTGTGACGCCGGTCGGCTGGCTGACGCGCATGACACAGTACAAATCCAAGGCCGCCGCGCAGGAGACGGTGGGCGACGGCTTGCTTCAGTACCCGGTGCTGATGGCTGCTGACATCTTGCTGTATCAAGCCCAGGTGGTACCTGTGGGCGACGACCAGGTGCAACATATCGAACTGACGCGCGACATTGCGCAACGCTTCAACCACCTTTATGGCGAAACTTTCGTCATGCCGGAGACGCGCTTGCCCGTAGTGGGAGCGCGGATTATGGGGCTGGACAACCCTGAAGCGAAAATGAGCAAATCGACGCCGGGTTCGCATCATGCAGTCGCCCTGCTCGACCCGCCAGATGTGATCCGGCAGAAGATCATGCGCGCCACGACCGACTCCAAACCGGCGGTGGACTTCGACGACCTGGGCCCTGGCGTGCGCAACTTGCTCACCATCTTCCAGGCGTTCGCTGAATGGTCCGATGAGCAGATGCGCGCACACTTCACCGGCATGCGATACAGCGAGCTGAAAAAGCAAGTGGCTGACATGGTCATTGCCTGTCTGGAACCGATCCAGAAACGCTATCACGAAATCCGCAACGAGCCCGGCTACGTGACTCAAGTGCTCCGCCAGGGCGCCGAGCGCGTCACCCCCATTGCCAACGCCACGATCCGCCTGGTCAAAGAGCGGATGGGCCTTTACACCGGATTTTGAATCATGTCCATCGGGCCCGTCTCGCCTGCCGCCTACCTGCGGCTGCTCCGGCAAAACCGGAACTTTCGCCTGCTGTGGATGGCGCAGATGGTCAGCGAGGTAGGCGACTGGCTTTACTCGGTGGCCGTTTACAGCCTCCTGCTCGAGTTCACTGGCAGCGGCCAGGCGGTGGGCCTAGCGGTAGTCCTTCAAGTGCTGCCTCAATTTTTTGTCTCCCCGCTGGCTGGAAGTCTTTGTGACCGGCTCAAGCGCAAGCACGTGATGATCTTCGCGGACCTGGCTCGGGCGGCGACCGTTCTAGGGATGCTGGCGGTGCGCTCGCCAGAAACGGTCTGGGTCGTTTACTGGCTACTGGCGCTGGAATCGGTCATGTGGGGGTTCTTCGAACCGGCGCGAAGTGCTATCGTCCCCAATCTGGCCCGGGACTACGATGAGCTGTTGGTCGCTAATGCCTTGGCCTCCACCACCTGGAGCTTCAACGTGGCGCTGGGCTCTTTGCTCGGTGGCCTGGTGGCCGTCGCCTGGGGTACGGATACGGTTTTCGTCCTCAACTCAGTTACGTTCCTCGTCTCCGCCCTCTTGATCCGAGCCATGAGGTTTGCCGAACCTCACGCTGTGGGTCGCGCCCGGCTGAGCTGGCGAAGTCTAGCCGACTTTTCACCGGTCCTCGAAGGGGTTCGTTATGTGGCTGCGGACGCGCGGCTACTCGCCACCCTGTTAGTGAAAGCAGGACTCGGCTTGCTGGCCACCCACTGGGTCATCTTGCCGATCTTCGGCCAGCGTATCTTCGCCGTCGATCTGGGAAGGCTCGATCCAGCCCGGGCCGGCATGCTGGGCATGAGTCTGCTGATGGGCTCTCGTGGCATCGGTGCTTTGCTCGGGCCGTTGATCGCTGGGCGGTGGGCACGCGCCTCGCGCCAGCGATTGGGAGCTGGCATCGTTTACGGATTCCTTTGTGTCAGCGCGGGCTATGTGGGCCTAGCCACCGCTTCCGACATCCGAGTGGCCATGGCCACCATCATCCTCGCTCATGCCGGCAGCTCTATCGTTTGGGTGTTTTCGACCACCCTGCTCCACTTGCAGACTGAAGACCAGTACCGCGGGCGAGTCTTTGCCGCGGATTTTGCACT
>JAUQPO010000397.1 GCA_030550335.1 Acidobacteriota bacterium | reverse complement strand
AACCAACAGCGGGCTGCTTTGCGCCACCACGTACGGCTCACAATGCCATTGTCGAGAGCCGGCCCGGTGTCGGGCAATCGCGGGCTGGTTCGCCCCCGAATGCAGGTAGATCACTGCTTGGTTTCCCCGCGGCGGACGGCAGCACACGGAGCAGAAAGCGAAGTCGGTGTCTAACTCTCAACTAATGCCCGCCCCAAGGTGAATTCGGTGAGCTGACGTGGTCACTGTTCATGGGCAAAGGCGTGGTGGCGTATTCGGAAGCCGGAGGAGTGGGAGGTCAGCAGTCGGTAAGGACAGGGTGAAAATCCCTGGCGTGTAGGATCCTAACCCCTGGATACACTCGCTATTTGAACGGCGATCCCCACTTTCCCCAAGCGCCGTACAGCCGATACGCTCTTGACATCGTCGCATGGACGAGGTAAGTGGCTGGCAGAAAGCCCGGCTGACCGTACCGATTTGTCAGCCCATCGCCGCTTGCGGTAGAAAGATCCTTTCGCTCCATGCTGAAACTGACATTTTTCGGAGCCACTCGAACCGTTACCGGCTCGATGCACTTGGTCGAGTTCCAGGGGCAGCGCTTCCTGCTAGAGTGCGGCCTTTATCAAGGGCGACGACGGCAAGCTCGGGAACGCAACGCCCATTTCCCTTTTGACCCTCACGCCATTCAAGCGGTTCTGATTTCCCACGCTCACCTAGACCATTCGGGCAACTTGCCAACACTAGTCAAGCAGGGGTTCCAGGGCAAGATATACGCGAGCCGGGCCAGCGTGGCTTTGGCAGGACTGATGCTTCCGGATTCCGCACATGTTCAGGAAAAGGACGTCGAGTTCATCGAAAAGAGGCGTCATCGACGCCGGCGGATTGGGCAGGATCCTGGCGAAGCGCCGGTGGAACCTCTGTATAACCAGCAGGATGTGGAACGGACCCTTTCGTTATTCGAGCCCGTAGCCTACCGCGCACCTTTCGTTCTTCAGGATGGGCTAACGGTGGAGCTGTACGATGCCGGGCACTTGTTAGGCTCAGCAGCATTGGTCTTCGAAGCCCGAACCAACGGCCGAAGTGTGCGCTTTGCCTTTTCTGGGGACGTCGGACGTCCGAATGTGCCGATCCTGCGGGATCCGGAGCCGTTACCGCCGGTGGATTACCTGGTCCTGGAAGCTACGTATGGCGATCGGCTGCACAAGCGTGACGAGGTGGTAGCGGAGAAGCTCGCCCGCGTGGTTACACGGACTGCAGCTCGAGGGGGCCGTATAGTGGTTCCGGCATTCGCAGTAGGACGCACGCAGCATTTAGTTTATTTGCTGCACCAGCTGGTGGACCAGCAGCGAATTCCACCGGTTCCCATCTACGTGGATAGCCCGCTAGCGGTGAACATCACCGAGGTTTATCGGCAACACACAGAGTGTTACGACGAAGAGACTGCCCGCTACCTGTTCGAGGCGGAAGATCCGTTCGGGTTCAGTCGGCTGCGTTACATAACCGATGTAGCCGAGTCCAAAGCCCTTAATGAATTGCATGGGCCCTTCATCGTCATCTCAGCCTCGGGCATGTGTGAGGCGGGTCGGATATTGCACCACCTGCGGCATTCGCTCGGCGACCCGCGTAACACGATCCTGATCACCGGCTTTCAGGCTGCGGAGACGTTGGGACGCAAGCTCGTGGAGGGATGGCAGGAAGTAAAGATTTTCGGCGAGCCAGTGCGTGTGCGAGCCGAGATCGTGACGATGAACGAGCTGAGTGCACATGCGGACCAGGCGGAGCTCCTCCGTTGGGTCCGGCCGATGGTAGCAACGCTCAAGGCGGTGTACTTAGTGCACGGGGAACCTGCTGCGTGCGAAGCTTTGGCGGAGCGCTTGCGGGAAGCTTACGGGCTGGATGTTCATATTCCCGAGTTTGGCCAGAGTATCGAATTCCTGTAGACGATCGTAAGAGCGCGGCGGCGAAAAACCACAACAGAAGACCCGTTAGATTACGTCTTCAAGTAGTTGCAACCAACGCTGCTCCCACAGAGATTTGCTAAACCGGAGGCTCACTTGATAAGCGTTGCGGGCCAGCTGCTCCAGCAGCTGCCGGTCCCGGTAGAGCCGTTCGATCGCCAGGCAAAGCTCTCCGGGTTCCGGGCCGATCAGCAAACCATTGAACTCGTGGAGTACGAGGTTGGGCAAACCGCCCACGTTCGTCGCAATGATCCCGCAGTTGGATGCCATGGCCTCCAGGCAGGCCAGTGACGTGCCTTCGGAGTAGGCCGTCGGGATCAATACGATATGCGCCTCGCGGTACAGCCGGTGAATGGCGTCCGGTGGGCACTCCTGCCAGACGACGCGCCCTGGAAACGACCTGCAGAGCGCCTCTAGAAGATTCCTGTCCGCTTCAGAATCTATTTGGCCCGCTAGGACGAGCTTTAAATCGTGGTAACGTGCCAACAACGAATGAAAGGCGGCACCAGTGATGTAAAGGCCGCGAGCTTCGTACAAGCGCCGGGGATAGAGGCACACTAGTTCGCTGCTGAAGTCTTTTGTCGTGAACTGGAATATCGAATGATCTACATAGTTGGGCACATAGCGGACACGTCGCGCGAGCTCGTAATCCACCGTTCTCAGCCAGTTGATGAAGTTCGTGTCCACGGCAACAGTCAAGAGACTGTTCGTAACGCCCTGGGCCGCGGCGGCGAATTTTCGAGTCGAGTAGTTGTACCGGCGGTTGAACCGGTGATCCCAGTGGATGCCGTGGTTGATGCCGATGATTCTTGGATGGGAGAATTGGCACGCCAAGTCAACAGGCGATGCGACCACTAAATGGGCGTTGCGACACTCTGGATCGAGTCTGGTGGAGACGGCCCGGAAATCTTCTGGGCGGCTGACGGGGATGCCTTCGATCGCAAAATTCCCGTACGGGTTTATGAATG
>JAUQPO010000396.1 GCA_030550335.1 Acidobacteriota bacterium | reverse complement strand
GAAGAGGAGTTGCGCCGTTGTGGTCCCGCGCGTTAGGGTTCGCCCCGTGCCGCAACAGGAATCGAACGGCCTCCACCTGGCCGCGCCAACTGGCTTCGGCCAGAGCAGTCAAGCCCGAGCCGTCCGGCAGGTCTACGGGAACCCCGTGGGCCAGCAACAGTTCGAGCAGGTCTACGTAGCCTCGGCCTGCGGCCATATGGAGCGCCGTCGTCCCCGAGCTCGTGGCAGCCTTGGGGTCGGCGCCGGCTCGGAGAAGTTCCTGAGCCACCTCCGTGTGGTGGGTGACCACTGCATAGTGTAGAGGCGTCGAACCTCCCTCAGTGTGGTGGGCGTTTGGGTCAGCGCCATACCGCAACAGCAGACGAACCAGCGGCAGGTGACCCCGCCAGGCTGCGTCGTGCAGAACCGTGCCTCCGTTGCTATCTCGACTGTTGGCCGAAGCTCCAGCTTGCAGCAGCGCCTCGACTTGCTCCACACTGCCCAGCCGGACCGCTTCGACGAGAGACCCTGCTGGCTGCTCGCCCCTGGTGGCGGCGAGCAGCAATGAGAGAAGCGCCAAGTAGCCGAGCCCACTCAGGCCGGGCCTGAACTCGCCAATCCAGGCCCAAAGACGAGCGGGGAGTCCGGAGTGATAGCCCCTCAACACTGTAGTTATCGGCTGCCCGCCGATCCTCAGCGTCAGCACTTCCACCCACCCTCTAGCATACGAACCGGTACTCCAGGGCGAAATCCCCGAGTACAAATCTCATTGGTTATCTCAGGCTTGGTGCTATTCTGAAGCCATCCGTCGGTCCGTGGAGGAAAAAAACCGGATGACAGCCTCTACTTCTCCCAAGGCGCTTGATCGTTCGCGTCGCTCGTGGCTGGTGTTGCTTGTGGTTGTTGCCGGGCTAGGTGCTCTGGTCGCTGGAGGGGCTTTCCTCTGGAGTCGGTGGGCAGGGCCCAGGGCACGGCGCACAGCCATTCCCGCCGCTTTACTGAAGAAACACCCCGCACTGGCGGCGGTTCAGCTTGCGCTAGCCCGGGACCGAGATTTGGAGATCGTCCAAGTCGATGAAGCGGCGGAGCGACTCACCGTGCGACACAAGAGGACCGGGAAGCAGTTTACTGCGTCCTTCGCCGAGCTACCAGAGGGTCGACTCCGGCTGGAGAGTAGTGATGGCGAAGTGATCTTTTTTGAATTCCGGGGTGGGGGAGCGCGAGCTCAGCTGGTGTCGCCAAAAGGCGAAATGACGTTGAGCCCGGCAGTAGTGGCAGAGATTCCCGCTTGGGTACCCATGTTGCCCGGTGTGCAGGTACGGCCAGTGCTGCGGTCAGAGACTCCCGCCGAGAAAAGCTCTACGGTCATGTTCACGGTCGAGCAACCCATCGGGCAGCTGGTTGAATTCTACGCGCAGGGCTTGGAGAAAGCGGGGTTACAGGTGCAACGGCTCCAACAAACCAGCCCCGATGGCAAACAAGGAGCGATGATTGTGGGCGAAGCGCCCGACGGAAGTCGGCGGGCGGCGGTGGTCATGGGGACCACAGCGAAAGGGGTCCAAGTGAGCGTGAGTTACTCGGAACGTAAATAGGCTCGGTGCATGCACGGGCATAGTTGACCTTTTTGCTCGTTCTTTCTAGAGTGGGAGTAGCCCGACTAACGATTGGCGCGTCCTGAAGCGTCCACCCGCCCGGCTCAGGGTAACGAAAGAAAGGAGCTATGAAACTGCCGATTTACATGGATTACCACGCAACGACCCCGGTCGATCCCCGCGTGCTACGTGTCATGTTGCCGTATTTTTCCGAGAAGTTCGGCAACCCCGCAAGCCGTAACCACCGGTTTGGTTGGGAAGCGGAAGAGGCAGTGGAGAGAGCACGCAAGCAAGTAGCCGAGCTCATCGGAGCCCAGCCAAAGGAAATCGTCTTCACCAGCGGGGCTACCGAGTCGGACAACCTGGCTCTCAAGGGAGTGGCCGAAGCCTACCGCCACCGGGGCGATCACATCATTACCGTGGCTACCGAGCACAAAGCAGTGTTGGACTCGGCTCGGCGATTGGAAGCCCAGGGCTTCCGCGTGACCTACTTGCCGGTGGGGCCAGACGGGCTGATCGATCTTGACCAACTCCGTGCCGCCATCACCGACCGCACCATCCTGATCAGCGTCATGTACGCGAACAACGAAATCGGCGTCGTTCAGCCCATCCGCGAAATTGGGCGTATCGCGAAAGAAAAGGGAGTGCTGTTCCACACGGATGCGGTTCAGGCTGCTGGAAAAATCCCCATCGACGTCGAAGCCGATGGAATCGACCTGGCCTCGCTTTCCGCGCACAAAATGTACGGCCCGAAGGGTATCGGCGCGCTGTACGTGCGCCGGCGTAACCCTCGCGTAGAGTTGGTGCCGCTGATCGACGGTGGTGGGCATGAGCGGGGTTTGCGCTCTGGGACGTTGAATGTTCCAGCGATCGTCGGCTTCGGTGAGGCTTGCGCCATCTGCCGGCGCGAGATGCCAGAGGAGTCCCAGCGCCTGCGCCAGTTGCGCGACCGGCTGCTCAATCAGATCCTGGCAGAGCTCGACGAGGTCTATATCAACGGCAGTATGGAGCATCGTCTGCCCAACAACCTGAACTTAAGCTTCCGATACGTGGACGCCGAAGCGCTGCTGACCGCCTTGCCAGATGTGGCACTTTCCAGTGGCGCGGCCTGCTCGTCTGCCAATTTGGAACCCAGCCACGTACTGCGCGCTCTCGGGCGTGGAGACGATCTGGTGCACTCCTCCATTCGGTTTGGACTTGGCAGGTTCACGACGCAAGAAGAGGTCGATTACGTAGCGGGCCGAATCGTCGAAGCAGTGAAAAAGCTGCGGGAGCTGTCGCCTGCGTACGAACTGTTTAAGGAACGCAGCGAGTCTGTTTCGGAAGGGGGCGGGCG
>JAUQPO010000395.1 GCA_030550335.1 Acidobacteriota bacterium | reverse complement strand
TCCGTTCCTGCTCGAAGGACAGTGGGGGCTGTTTGGACCCTAGCGCTGGGATAGTTGTCCGAACGTCGGATGTTGCAAGCTCACTAGCTAAGCGGGTGGCTAACTCGGAAATCGTTTTGTCTCCCCAGAGTTCCGCAGGATCGAGCACCACACCGAGCTCCCGCTCGATGCGGTGGAGCAGTTCGACGGCTGCGAGCGAATCCAATCCGACGGAACCCAGTGAAGTCTCCGCGGTGAGCTCCTGAACGGCTACGTGACCGAGAGCGGCAATTCGTTGCCTCAAGTATTCCACTAACCGGCCGATTCGCTCTGCCGGCAAAGCCTCGCGGATGCGCTCCCAGTCTGACTGCAGATCGCCCACTTCGATGCCGGGCTCCAGCCGGCTTACGTAGAAGGTCTCCAGCTCGCCGCGCTCCAAAAGCTCTTTGCACAAACCCCGCTGGATCTTACCGCTCGAAGTCCTCGGGATGGTTCCTTTGCGGGCTAAGACCACCATCCAAGCCTGAATCTGGTGGTTCTCAGCAATGGCGCGCCGTACCGCATCGACAATTTCCTGTGGATCATCCGGAGCGCGACTCCCCGTTTCGACTACCAGCCCCAACCTTTCCTCGCCCCCATCTTCTATCGGGAACGCAGCCACGAGACTAGAAGCTAAAGCTGGGTGCGCTTGCCGAACCGTCGCCTCAAGATCGCTCGGATAGTGATTCAACCCGCGGATAATGATCAACTCCTTCAAGCGGCCGGCGATGAACAACTGCCCTTGGTAAATGAATCCCAAATCGCCTGTGCGCAAATACGGACCGCTGCCGTCAGCCAGCCGCGCCTGAAATGTCTGCTGGGTAGCTTCGGGTTGCTGCCAGTATCCATAGGCGACGCCAGGCCCCCGCACCCAAATCTCCCCGAGCTCGTCCTCGCCACAGAGCTGCCGTGTCTCCGGGTTGACGATTCGAACTTCAGTATCAGGGCCGGGCGCCCCACAACCTACCATATGGCGCACCCGAGCTGTCTGCTCGTTGGCCGGGCGCACTCGGCCCTGTGCCAGCGCATCCCCATCGAAACCGACGATCAGAGGCCCTTGCCCCCTCAGGCTACCGGTCACTTTCAGCGTAGCCTCCGCCAGTCCATAAGCGGGATAAAACGCCTCCCGCCGAAACCCATACGGTTCGAATGCCTCAGCGAAACGCTCCAGTGTCTCCGCCCGCACAGGTTCGGCCCCGTTAAACGCCACTTGCCAGGAACTCAACTCCAGACCCTCGCGCTGGTCGGGCGGAATCCGCCGCACGCACAGGTCGAAGGCAAAATTGGGGCCTCCGCTGTGCGTGGCCCGAAACTCGGTAATGACCTCCAACCAAAGCCGAGGGCGTTGGATGAAAGCCGCAGGCGAGAACACATAGCAGGGGAAGCCGCCATAGAGCGGGCCTAGCAACCCATAGACGAGCCCCATATCGTGAAAATGCGGCAGCCACGTCACCGAGACACTTTCCGGAGTGTGGCGAAACCCCTGATCGATATTCCACAGATTGTGCAGCACGTTGGCGTGGCTTAAGACCACACCTCGAGGCAGCTGTGTAGAGCCAGACGTGTATTGCAAATAAGCAACGTCGTCTGCGCGAGGCTCGACCGGATCGAACGAAGTATCCCAATCCGGCCCAAACTCGTCGGTGAAGACCCACTCCAGTCCAGCTAGATCTCTCGGCTGCTCCGGCAGAGCCGCGCGACAACTCAGTACCAACCGCGCCGCCGTATCCCGTGCCACTACCAATACCCGTTCGGAGGCAGCTCGATTCCTGGGCACCGGCAACGGCACCGGCACTAGCCCAGCGTAAAGCGCTCCAAAGAAGGCTTCCAGAAATTCCAGCCCAGCTGGATACAGCAACAACACCGGATCCTGGCGCCGCGAGCGCTCCGCCAGGTAGCTACCAAGTTGCCTCGCCCGCCGGTCCAGCTGCCCGTACGTCAGCGAGAACCGCTCACGATCCGCAAGAAAGGTGTAAGCCAGCTGGTTGGCTTGGCGCTCAGCGCGCAGTCGCAGCAGCTCGATTAAAGATCGGACACGAATCGGCCCATCGTAATGTGGCAGTGGGACCCCACGCTCGAGCGCTGCATGACTCCCGCGGACACTCGCCATTCGTCGATCTCCATCGCTTGACCCGGCAGCCCGCCAATCCCTTCCCCCTCATCCCGCGCCACCGCCCCTAAACTTCAACTCTACCCCGATCACCACCAGGGGCGCCGACAAGGCAGGCTACTCCACTTCGACCGTCAGCTCGCGCTCAAAAGTGCGACCCTTGGGATCAATGACACGCAGTTTGAAGGTGGTGGTTTTTTGCAAGGTCACAGCGAAGCACCGGCTGCCCGGCTCCGGCTGGAATATTGGCGGATCCAAATGCACCGACCGGACTTCGGTGAGGCCATAACACACGGTCACCCGCTCACCGCGCTGAATTCTGGTACTGCTGGCCGTGAAAATCGTGATCGGAGATGCCAGCGGTGGGGAATCGGGTTCCAGGACTCGAATCGCCAGTTGAGCCTCATCCTGCCCACCAGGGCCGATCGCGCGCAGCGTAAGGATGCCACTTTGTTTCGGGGCTACGGAGACACAGCGGTTACGAGAAGGACGAAGTTCGGTGAGCGGGGGCTCCAGCTCCAGGCGCTCCGCACCTTCGACGCCGTAGCATAGGGTAACTGGCTCACCGCGAGTCACAATACCGGGGCTGGCGTAAAACTGTAAGACTTTCGGTTTCATCAGGGCTGGCGGCGCAGCCGCATCTTGCCGGCTGCGAGCTCGCTGCGGTTTATCCGCCCTCTCGGAACAACCACCAAGGAAAATCAAAAGGCATGCTGCGGCGGCTGACAGCCAATGCATCGACACTTTCCAGTCTCTCACCAATTGACGTGAGCGTCACCTGGCCCGTGCACCTA
>JAUQPO010000394.1 GCA_030550335.1 Acidobacteriota bacterium | reverse complement strand
CTCAAGCCCACAAACGATCTCACTGATGGAAAACTTGTCCCCCTTTTCCGAGCAGATTCCGTTGGCCCTCCTCGCCCTTTTGGCTGGCACCTGGTCCATTGACCCGGGACAGCCACGCCCACCTACTGGAACAAGGCACCAACCCTTTGCGCGGGACCGAAATCCTACGCGGGTATCAAAAGGGTGCACCCGCCAACGGTGGCCCCAGAGCAGCCTTCGCTCCAGCGCGTGGATCCGCTTTCATTACCCTGGCCGCGCTTCAGTACTCCGTCTCTGCCTCTTTTTCGAGCGCCCCCGCGTCAAGGATCGTGACCTGCCGCCGGTCGACGCGGATGAGCCCCTCGGCTTGGAAACGGCTTAGATTACGGGAAATCACCTCACGGACGGTGCCCAGCCGCATGGCCAGTTCTTCGTGGCTCATGGGTAGCGGGAAGTTTTCGCTCTTTACCTCGTCCCGGAGCTCAAGCAGGAGCCGCGCCAAACGCTGCCGGACCGTGCCGAATGTCAAAGCATGGATGAGACTCACCAGATGGCGCAGGCGTCGACCAACGACGCGCAAAATCTGCAACGTGATCTCCGGGTGGGCCAAGCAGTGCTGTTGGAAGGCCTGTCTCGAGATGAGATAAACGATGCTGTCTTCTAAAGCAACAGCAGTGGCCGGGTACGGACCCCCATCGAATACGGGTACCTCCGCGATGCTCGATGGGCTGCGCTCGACCGTGAGCGTGATTTCTCGCCCCGAGGCAGAGGTCTTGACCAGCTTAATTGCCCCCTCCCCGATGATGTATAGCCCGCGGCAGGGATCGCCCTCAACGAACAACGTCTGCCCTTTGGCAAACCGTTGCTCGATGGCCAACGCTGCCAACGGGACCAGCTGTTCTCGTCTCAGGCCAGCGAACAACGGGCAGGAACTGAAAACCTCCAGCTTTCGAGCGGTCGCGTTTGTGTTCATTCAGCTCGATGCATACTGTACTGGACCATCCCTCTCGGGATCAACTCCAAACTCGTCGCACCCGATCCACGACTTGGAGTAGGGAGACTGCACTTTCCGCCCACCGAAAGCTAGGACCTCGCAACTGATCATCCAAGATGAACACGCCACCGCTCGTGCGTTGTAATAGCACCAGCTTGTGCTAGGATCAGTCGTGCCGGTCAGAGCCGGCTGGCCGTTACAGAGGAGCGCTGAAAAATGGATGGGCAAACCGAAGTGAAACAAGATGTGGGTGCCGTCCGCTTTGACTCGTCGCTACCCGCCCCTTGCTTGGAACCCGCTCCAGAAACCGTGCAGGCCCTGGGCCAATTGAGCAAGTGGAGTGAGCGACTTGAGCTGAGTCGGAAACACCGGGTGCAGAAAGTTCGGGCTTGGCTGTGGGCAGTGGCATTTGCGATCCTGGCGGGTGGACCCGGCATTGTGCTTGAACGCGGGACTGGAGCCAGCCGGATTCTGCTCGCAGCAGGAATCCCAGCCTCAGTGGCCTTCTTCA
Source organism: Acidobacteriota bacterium (assembly GCA_030550335.1). Lineage (GTDB taxonomy): Bacteria > Acidobacteriota > Terriglobia > Bryobacterales > Bryobacteraceae > JAUQPO01. Next base: position 1,442 of record JAUQPO010000394.1, on the reverse strand, counting down.
CGACATGGCGCTACCGGGTTTGGAAGATTCGGGCCCAGCTCTGCAGCCAACTTTTCGAGGAGTGGAAAACGGCGCTGCGGGAAGCAGGCTACGATGCAGGTAACGCTCTCAACTCTTTGAGGGCTAATCTGCGAGCTTACTGCGCACAGCAGCCCGCCGCTGCACAAACGCCGGAAATCCAGCAAATCCAAGCCGACTTCCCACGCTTGGACCGCCTCCTCGAACTTACCCAGTGCATTGCACCTCATCGACCGGACTTGACTGGCTGAGTTAGGTGGCTCAGCCGGAAGGCCCCTCTCCTACTTCAGCCAGGATGGCCTAAGCAGCACGCCCTTGTTCGCAAAGCGCGGGCGCATCCACTCTGTATCTTGCAACCAGGTAGCCCTGCAGGCTTCACAAGGCCTCAGCGAATCTCACCCAACGCTCATGATCCCGGGATTCTGACTGTTCGAACTGCTCTCCAATCTCGTCCGTATCGGCCTTCGACAGCACTTGCCGCGCCATTTGGAATAGGACGTGATCTTCCTTGAAAATGTGGCCTCGCAAGAGCTCCGCAAACTGTTGCAGAGAGCGCCGGACGTCTTCGACCGCTTCTCGATCGCCCTGCCGGGCTCGAGCTAGCCCCACTGCAGCTGCCCGAATCAATTCACGTCCAGAATCGTGCTCCGCCAACATGACCCCTATGGGACCACCATCTCGCGGCAGGCCACGTTCCTCAAGAGCGGGGAACAAAATCTGTTCCTCCTTGTGGTGGTGACAGCCGTCGGCGAATTCGCGGAAAAAGCCGATTGCGCGCTCCACAAAGTCCAGATCCTCATCGCCGTGGTTCCACGCCTGCAGCCGTGCCTCGAGCGCGCCGAGGACACGTTCGATCAGTCGATGCTCGTACATTAGGGTTTCAATGGGGCTTTTGGACTCCATAACTGGCCCTCCTCTGTAACTCAACCTTCTTACTTCGCAGGCTAGGCAAGCAGTGACTCGTGTCACTCAGCCAGGGAGGCCGCACATGAGCTCGACGCCCAGGCGCCTGGAGCCATCGAGCTCCCAGGAAGGCGAGTGTGGCGCGGACCCGGCCAGCGGGCTGGCCTTCTATCGCCGTTTAAGTGTGGAACAGCGAGGCCTCGCTGGTTACCTGTTTGTTGCCAAGCCGCCAACCGGCACTCGGAGGCTCTACGGTTCAGACTGGCGCGAGCTTCGGCCCGCGTACCTAGCCACTTGCTTGGTTCGGCATGGGGTGACGTGAGGCGTGAAATGCGGAGCATGTACACCCCCGAGGAGCCGCCAAGTACAGCGGATCTATATCTGGACAGAAGTCGGAGGGGGTTTGTGACGCGCGGTGCCTCTTTCTGGGTGGAGCTCGCTGCGGGTTGAAAGCCGCTTTATGGAGCGGCCTCATTCCGCATCGGTGTTAGGTACACTCCCCGACAACTCGGTGAGCGCAT
>JAUQPO010000393.1 GCA_030550335.1 Acidobacteriota bacterium | reverse complement strand
CTGTGGCGACGCTCATGGGTGCCTCTGCCGGGTTAGATGCTTGGTTTTGTGCTGATGTATAGCTTAACGATGATTTTAGTCAACCCAAGGATTGTCGGTCAAGCCGATCGACTTTGTCACGATGGAGAGTGTGGACACAAAAATATAAGGGCGCCAGCCACCGCTGGCACCCCTGCCGTCTTCGCTGGGCTTCTTAACGCGCTTCGAGCAAAGCCCGCAACTGACGCATCCGTTCCGGCGAGCGCAGCTGACGCAACGCCTTGGCCTCAATCTGGCGGATGCGCTCCCTGGTCACTTCGAACTGCTGACCAATCTCCTCCAGCGTGTGCTCGCGCTCGCAGCCGATCCCGAAACGCAACCGGATCACCTTTTCTTCCTTCGGCGACAAGGTCTTCAGAATCTGTGCAGTAGCGTCTCGGATGTTGATATCGATGACGGCTTCAGCTGGCGAAGCCACAAAACGGTCCTCAATCAAATCCCCCAAGGCGGACTCGCCATCCCGGCCTACCGGCGTCTCAAGCGACACCGGATCCCGCGAGATACTCTTCAGCTTCTGGACCTTCTCCACCGGGATCTCCATCTTCTTGCTGATGTCCTCGTTGGTGGGGGTACGGCCCAGTTCCTTCTCCAGTTCGCGGGTAGCCCGGAGGAACTTGTTCATGCTTTCGTTCATATGAACCGGGATCCGGATCGTGCGCGACTGGTCGGCAATGGCGCGGGTGATCGCCTGGCGGATCCACCAAGTAGCGTAAGTCGAGAACTTGTACCCACGACGGTACTCAAACTTGTCGGCCGCGCGCATCAGCCCGATGTTGCCCTCCTGGATCAAGTCCAGCAAGTGCAGGCCACGATTGACGTACTTTTTGGCGACCGAGACCACCAAGCGCAGGTTCGCCTCGACGAGTTCCTTTTTCGCCTGCTCGGCCTCCTTACGGCCCTCACGGATGCGACGCACGATGTGCTCCAGCTGGTGGAGCGTGGCCCCAGCTTCCTGCTCTCGCTTGCGCATCTCGCGCCGCAGTTCACGAACCCGCGGGCAGTTGCGACCCTCCCGTTCCTCGACCCGCTCCAGCTCGGCTTGCAAGTGCCGCAGCTCTTCATAAGCACGCTCGACTTCCTTGGCGTACTGCTCCCAGATGCTGGGCTGGAAAGGAATGGCACAGATGGTGCGCGAGATCTCCACCAAGCAGCGGGCGAGCTTCCACTCCCAGCGCCGGCGCTGCTTACGGTTGGTGGCGGGGATGGTGGCCAACTTCTCCCGGATCTGCTTCTCTTTCTTGAACAGGTTCAACAGTTGGAGGAATAACTGCTTAATCTCGCTTCGGCTTTTCTTGGTGCTGCCAGGGATTTGCTCGCCCTCCTGGCCGAGCTCTACATAAGAGTCCAGCTCTTCGTCGTCTTTCTTGATTTCCTCAGCTAGCTGAGCGATTTGCCGCTGCACGAGTGGCGCGCGGCTGATGGCCTTCTGCATGCGCAGCCGTCCGCGCTCCATCCGCTTGGCCAAGGCGACCTCGCCTTCCCGCGTCAACAAGGGGACTGCTCCCATTTCGCGGAGGTAAACGCGGACGGGGTCGTCTGTGTAAACAGACTCCTCCTCGTGGGCTACCTCTTCGAACTGATCTTCTTCACCGAGTTCTTCCGGGTGGAAGTAATCCTCGGTGTCTTCGTCGAAGGGTAGCATTAACGATTCGTCCAACTCATGCACAAGGTCCTCGTCAAACCGGTTCACGGGTTTGTCATCCTCCTGGCCTTGGCCATAGACAGGGAGCCAAAGCCTTTGTGTTGAAATTTCAATACGATGGGGTGTAAAGACATTCTCCACCAGCGTTGAGCTGGCTGATTGGAGGCACCACTCCGGTTACCTACCTCAGTCTAACACAGGATCCCAAAAATGGGAACCCCAAAAATAAAGACGTTCCGCAAACTCAATTGTTTCAGCTCACCGACCAGGTTGTGACTCTTGAGCTTCGCTCTCGGCCCGCCGCTGCCGCATCAGCTCTTCCAACTCTCGGAAGAAGGCCTCCACGTCCTGGAAGTCCCGGTAAACTGAGGCGAATCGGACGTAGGCGATCTTGTCCAGCGCCCTCAGACCTTCCATCAGCATCTCTCCGATCTCCCGTGTGGTGATTTCTCGGTCCGGGCTCTCGCTCAACCGGGCCTCCACCTGGTCTACTAGTTTGGCCAGGCTGTTCATGCTCACCGGGCGCTTCTCGCAGGCCTTCAAAAGACCGGCCAGCACCTTCTGGCGGTCAAATCGTTCTCTACGCCCGTCTTTCTTGATCACCATGTACGGGATCTCGTCGATGCGTTCGTAAGTGGTAAAGCGGCGACCGCATTTCAAACATTCGCGCCGACGCCGCACTAGGTCGCCCTCTTTGCTTTCCCGGGAATCGACCACCCGATCGCCCCGATGTCCACAGAACGGGCACGTCATAGCAAGCCCTCTCGTTCGATCTCCCGCAACCGGTGCCAGCTCAGCCCTTCGATCAAAGCCGCCGCGAGGCCCGCAGGGAAAGTCACCAGCACGGTGGTGGCCCACAACAGCAGGGCCACAGCCGTAGCTGCCTCCAGGGTCACGTCAAACAGTTGGGTCAGCACCACAATGGTGGCCACCTGCACTCCGCCCCCTAGCCCAGGTAGCTGGACAGCCGAGCCGAAGGTGACCAGCCCTGCGACGACCATCGATTCGAGCCACCCCAGGTGGGCCGTTGCGGGCGCCGATTCCAACGTGCAGCGGTACGCGGCCACGATCGTGCCCCACTCCGCCACCGTCCATAGGGCTAGGCCCCACAACAGCTCGCCTCGCCCCAGCGCTCCGGCCCCTTTGAGGAGCGAGGCCAAGCGTTGCTGCCAGCGTTGCCGTTGTCCGGCCGGCAGAATTTCCAAAGCCTCGCTCAGACGCTGCAAGGCTAATTCCGAATACCTCG
>JAUQPO010000392.1 GCA_030550335.1 Acidobacteriota bacterium | reverse complement strand
TCGCGCACCGAGCGCGTATCTGCAGGTGTGGAACTTCACAATCGAGCGGGAGCTGTGGAAACAGTCCGCACTGACATTGGGCTATTCCGGATCCAAGGGTACGCATCTTGGTCGCCGCTACGACATCAACCGCCCGTTCCGCACCTTGGAGTACTATCTGGCTGGATTCGGTTTCCCCCGCCCCTATGAGTTCTTCAACACCATCAACTACTTCTCCTGGGGTTCGAATTCTATTTACAATGCCCTCGAGATTTCCTTGCGGCGTCGGGTTACGCGCGGTCTGTTCTTCCGGGTGGGTTATCTCTATAGCAAGTCCATCGATGAGGCCAGTCAGTTCAGTGACTCCAGTGACGGTGGCTACGGAGGGGCGATCGACCCGCGGAACTTGAAGCTTGAGCGGGCCCGTTCAGATTGGGATCGTGGCCACGTCTTCACTGCAGCCTTCAACTGGAATCTCCCCGTCGGCCGGGGCCAACCATTGCTGTCCAGGCTTCAGGGTTGGAAACAGATGCTGTTAGGCGGCTGGCAACTGTCTGGCACGGCCCGCGCTTACAGCGGCCCGCCGTTCACTGTAAAAACCTCCGACGTCGAATGGGACTTGGGCGAGACCGACCGGCCGAACCGCATAGGCAGGGGGTATATGCCCGAAGACGCGTTTCCAGGCAAGAAGGGGGTCGACTTCCCTTGGTTCAGGTTGTCCGACTTTGAACCCGTGCCCTGTGTGGACCCGAGCGTTTCGGTGACCTGCCTAGCGCAGAGCGCCTACGGATTTAGCCCGTTCCAAATCGGTAATTCGGGGCGCAACATTCTGGACGGCCCAGGTTTGTTCGTCCTGGACCTGGGGCTTCGCAAAAACTTCAACCTGGGAGAGCAACGCTCGTTGCAGGTCCGGTGGGACGTGTTCAACGTACCAAACCACACGAATTTCTTGTTGCCTAACAACCTGTTCAACGAGCCGAGCGGAGGTTACATCGACCGCGTGGGGGAGTCGGGTCGGCAGGGCGGTCCCCGTGTGATGCAGTGGGCCTTAACGTATCGGTTCTAGCACGGCACGCTGGTTTAGACGCCCACAACGATGGGTGGCCTAACAGGCGAACCTGTAGTTGGGAAAACGACGCAGAGCATGTTAGTCGGCCAGGCGTGAGGAACCCGCCGCTCACCTATTGTGAGCTGACGCAATTCCGAAGCTGGAGCCGGGTCGCGCAGACGGACTGCTGGCCCGGGTCTTCTAGCTACTTGATGCCGAGGCGTGGTCATCGCAGTTTGCCGGCTCGGTCGCGCCCAAAACTCCGAGTCTTTGCCACGGCGCCGAGAGCGGTACACTGAGCGTGGCCGGCAGGGGTTGAGGCTACCGGGACTGGACCTCAGGCGGACGGAGGGGGTAAGGCAGAGCCAGCGAGGCCTCGGCGCCAGTTCGCTTGAGGCTAGCCGCGCCGAGTGCTCGCGGCGCTTGTACTTGCGGGTTCGCAGGGCGGTGCGGATCGAGGTGGCCGCGGGTATGAATCGCAAGGCGGGAGGTGGACCGGCTTGACTTTCACTCTTTCTTCGCCCAAAATGGGAAGGAGGCACCTCGATGGCTCTGACCCCCCGCCAGAAACAGTTGCTGGATTTTATAGCCGACTTCATCGACGAGCACGGCTATAGCCCCAGCTACGAAGAGATAGCCCGAGGCTTGGGTTTGGCGTCGCTGGCTACCGTCCACAAGCATATCCAGGCGTTGGAACAGAAAGGTTACCTCGCCCGCGCTTTCAACCGGAGCCGCTCAGTCGACGTCTCGCCAGCCTATCTGGAACGCTACCGGGCTCAGCGCCAGCGGACGGGCGCGCGCGCTTTGGAGATCCCTCTCGAGGGGAGGATCGCCGCAGGGACTCCCGTCGAAGTCTATCCACAACCCGAGATGTTGAGCCTAGGCGAGCTGGTCAGAGATCGCGAGGTCTATGCCCTCCGCGTTTGGGGTGACTCGATGGTGGACGACCATATTTTGGACGGTGACTACGTGTTGATCGAGCGCACCCAGGACGTCCGCAATGGTGACGTGGTTGTGGCACTGGTCGACGGCACAGAGACGACGCTGAAGCGCATCTATTTCGAACCCCAGGGGATGGTGAGGCTCCAGCCAGCTAACGTCTCCATGCGACCGATCGTGTTGCCTCGGAGCCGTGTTCAGGTTCAGGGGCGTTTGCTGGCAGTTTTGCGGCGGTATCACTAAGTCCAGGTTGAGGGTCAACCCGCGCCAGTCGAGGCCGGCAGAGCTCCACGAGTGGGTTCCGAGCTTTGAGCCCCCGGAGGGGCCAGTGGCAGTAGCAGCGACTCCCAGCGTAACGTATTAACAAGATCCACCACCATAACTGTTTGAACGAGCGACGGTGGGTCGAAGCGTGCGCGTTGCCTAGCCGTTCGCGCAGCTCAACGAAAGGAGAAGAAAGCGATGGTAGACAGGCGGCAATTCCTGCAATCGGTTGCTGGCGCGCCTGCGTTGGCGCTGGGAAACCGCGTGCTGGGGGCCAACGATCGGATCCGGGTTGCGGTCCTCGGCGTTAATGGACGAGGTCGCGATCACATACGGGGATTCCAGCGCCAGGAAGGTGTGGAGGTAGTGGCTCTGGTGGACCCCGACCTGCAGGTGGCCAACCGCCGAGCAGCGGAGTTCGAAAAAGAATATGGCCGGCGGCCTCAGGTTTATCAGGACCTGCGGAAGGCTTTCGAGGATCCCAACATTGACGTGGTCAGCATAGCCACGCCGAACCACTGGCATGCGCTGGCCACCATCTGGGCCTGCCAGGCCGGCAAGGACGTATACGTAGAGAAGCCCGGTACCCATTGCATCGCCGAGGGCTACAGCATGATGGCCGCGGCGCGCAAGTACAAGCGGATCGTCTCGCACGGGGTACAGTTGCGGAGTTCCGAGGCGATTCAGGAAGCTGTACAAAAGCTG
>JAUQPO010000391.1 GCA_030550335.1 Acidobacteriota bacterium | reverse complement strand
ATTTCGGTCCCGCGCAAAGGGCTCGTGCCTTGTTCCGGTAGGTGGGCGTGGCTGTCCCGGGTCAATGGACCAGGTGCCAGCCAAAAGGGCGAGGAGGGCCAACGGAATCTGCTCGGAAAAGGGGGACAAGTTTTCCATCAGTGAGATCGTTTGTGGGCTTGAGCTCCGTGCCAGCCAAAGCCTGCTCCTGAAATGTCCACTGGCGCTAAGGGGTGTCCGAAGGGCCCCGGCGCCGGCGCACTACGCGCAGACCGGTTCGGACTGAGTCGTTTACCGGCCGGGTTCCCAGAAGATGGCGGCGAGTTGTCTATGAAGCTTCAGCCGAGCGGACACTGGTTTCATAGCAACGGTAGCTACCGGTGTTCTCTCTCGCGCCAAAACGCCGGATAGAGGCAGGCATCAGGCTCACAGGAACGTGCGCTGGGCTGGTACAGGACGGGAATAGGGCTTTTCGCGCCGACTCGACACTCATGCTCTGCGAAGTGGGTACTCGGGCCTCACCGTGCGCTCGAGGTTGGAGTTGCAGTAGAGAGCCTTCGCTAGAATGGCGCCACTCATTAGAATCTCTTCCAGAGCCGACCTGCTCCAACTACCGACGCGCCAGTTCTCCACGCCGGAGAGGTTTTCCAGGGACGATTTCCCTTTGAGAAGGCGCCCAGCGAGCTAACTTGTAACTACGCTCGTAGCCTGCCGAGAGGTTGGCTATGGTCACTGTGAGCCTGCCTGCGGCATCGCAGGAGTACGTTTCCAAGATCTCCTGCTGAGGCGCCACCTCAGAGTGAGTCACCGGAATGCGTTCCAGCTCGGTGACGTTCCTCAACGCGGGATCGAACGGAAAGAGTATGTCGTCCCACAGAACTATGTCACCCGTAGGTTGCCCGTCACCCGTGTGGCGCGCGCATTCCAGGTAGCGGAAATGGCCAATGTTATGTACGGGTCGATAATGCCGCGAAACGCGCAGAGGAGGCTCGTCAGGGGCAGGCAAGGGCGTCCCTTTGACGAAAAGAGGATCGAACAGAATCCGCTGACCACCCTCCGCCTCGCGCCAAACACCGAAGTTTCGAGTAAAGCAGTCGCGAAGCAGATAGCGCGCTTGTTCATCGGCCTGGATGGCCAATCCTACGGCGGTTGCCGAGTGGGTGTAGGACGAGCGCCGTACACGACGTCCGAAGACTTCTCGCAACATTCTTGGTACCAGTGGTAGCTCCGCGCCGCCGCCGGTGACGTAGACAACGTCAGGCACGACACCCTGGCTGGCCAGTAATTGCTGAGTTACGGCAATGCTCTCTTCGATCATCGGCCGGCATAGTTGGTAGAAATCGCTCACGGGGATGGTGACGACGGGCCAGTCCTCGCGCACCACCGCCAGATCGACAGTGATGCGCCTGGTGTTGGGATTTAGGGATTCCTTCAGGCGGCGACACTCTTCGTGCAACCGGAACCACTCGGCCTGCGTCAGCGTGTCACGCTCGACGTCGTCGATCCCCGCAGCATCGAGGGCCAACTCCGCCAGTACACTGTCGAAGTCGTCACCTCCGAGTGTGGGGATGCCGTCAGAAGCCACTACAGCATGTGCTTGCTCAGCGGTGCTGACCAGCGAGACGTCGAAGGTACCTCCGCCCAGATCGTACACCAGCAAGCATCCAGACCCTCGTGCCGGGAGTTTGCCCTGCTGAGCATGGACGAACTCGATGGACGCGGCCGAGGGTTCATTGACCAAGCCCAGCACGTCGAAACCTGCCAAGCGAAACCCCTCAACCGTAAGGAATCGCTGGTTGCTGTTGGCATTGGCGGGGACGCCCACCACGGCTTGCAGCCGCTCGTCGGGTTCCAGGTTGAGGCTGGAATCCTCGATGAGCGCTCGCCGCAATTCACTGAGCAGTTCCTGCAGCAACTGGACCATGGAAACCTGCTGGTCTCCTAACTGCACGCGCGTGTATGGCCCTGCCTGCTCCAGATACCGCTTGATGGAGCGGACCACTGTCCAGCCGCGCTCTTCTTGAGCCTGCCAAGCTGCCCACCCGTAGACCCGCATAGGACCACGAATCGCCACCAACGGGGGAAACCAGTCGTACCAAGTTCCCCCAGGCCCCTCGAAAGAGACAAGCGGGTAGTTGCCGCGGTCCACGGCTGCGACTACGATGCGTGTGGTACCGAAGTCGATCCCCAGTCGCATCAGTGCATTGTTCAGCGCATGCCGGGTTTCAAAGCAGCAAGCACGACCTCTTAACGGTGCGGCCGGCGCGCCTTTTCCAGCCCTACCAGCTGGATCTCCATCGTTAGTCTCTTTCCCGCCAGCGGGTGGTTACCGTCCACTGTAATCGTCTCCGTGCCCACCTCGGTCACGATGACGTCCGACAGGTGGCCATCTGCGTGCTCCACACGCAAGCAAGTGCCTACCTGGACCTCCAGCCCCGGCGGGATGAGCGAACGGTCGATCGTGGCAACCATTTCCTCGTGGTATGGCCCATACGCTTTCTCCGGAGGGATGACCTGAGTTTTCTTTTCCCCCACGCGCATGCCCACGACGGCTTCCTGCAATCCCGGGATGATCCGTGTAGTCCCGATGACGAACTCCAGCGGCTCCTTATTGTAAGTCGTGGCGAACACCGTGCCGTCATCTAGACGGCAGATGTAGTGGATTCTCACGTGATCCCCTGGCTCGGCGACCAGATCGACGGAGTCCCCACTGGGCGATCCCAAGGGTTCTTTTTCGGTATCCATGGATTTTTCTTCATGATCCCAGGATACGGGCGGCAAGTCAAAGGCACTGGTCCTCCCGGCTATTCCATCGACAAAGCCTAGGCCGGGCTAGCCTACAGCCGCACAGGCCGGGACACAAAAAGACAAAGCTGGGGCGGTCTCCAAAGTCCTTCAGCTAACCTAGAGCTAAAAACAGAGAACCCGCAGGAGGCTCGATCCTTCGAGCGGTACACTAAGAGGCCGG
>JAUQPO010000390.1 GCA_030550335.1 Acidobacteriota bacterium | reverse complement strand
CTGTAGAGTCGGCGCTCCAGAGATTCCCTGGCCGCTTCCCTGTATTCCCGCAGGCGATCTCCATCGGGCTTCAAACGCTCCTCGGCGTAGCGGAGCACATCGCGCGCGATCCGCAAAAGCTCCGAACCTCTAGTGGCCCCACTTTCCAGCAGGAAGTAGTCCCGGTAGAACTGGGCATAACGCCGGTAGGCCGCCGCTACCTCCTCCCAGACCGCCCCGTACTGGGTGCGCAGCTTCGGATCGGCGTTCACAGCCGAGCGCAAACGGACTTCCTCGGCCCGCTTGCGCGCCATCAAGGAAGCATCTTTCAACCCGGCGTAAAAGCCCCGGTAGGCCTTCAGGCTGTTCTGTTGAGCCATGAGGTTTTCTTGCGCCATGCGACGGTACTGGTCGCCCTGGGCACTGAACTCTAGCAGGGCCTTCACCAAGGCCTCAAGGCGGCGCAGGATGAGAGGATAACTCCTATCTCTGTAGAACTCCAACGCAGCGTAAGTGTCCAACCGGTTCGTGCGACCGGGGTGCCCCGAAACGATTGCCAAGCTCCCCTCTTGGACTCCCCGTGGGCTCCACCGTAAGTAGTGCTCGGTACGCGCCGGCTTGCCGTTTTCGTATGCCCGCAAGAAAGCGATGTCTAAGCAGTAGCGGGGGTAAGTGAAATTGTCGGGATCACCGCCGAAAGCTGCGATGGTGACTTCGGGTGCAAACACCAGGCGCACATCGGTATAACGCTTGTACATGTAAAGGTGGTATTGCTCACCGGAATAAAGCGTCACCACCTCGCAGCGGTACCCGGTACGCTCGGTACACTGCTTTTCGATCTCGCTCATCTTGGCTTTTCGCAGGCGGTTGGCCTCGGCGGCGGGACTAGTAGGTGGGGCTACGGCTTTGACCGATTCAGTGACGTCCTCGATCGCGATCAAGACATTGGCCTCGAGCCCGGGGCAGGTGCGCTCCTCCTCGCTACTACGCGCGTAGAAAACACTACGCATGTAGTCGTGCGTGGCGTCGCTCAGCTTCTGGATGCAATCAGCTGCCACGTGGTGATTGGTGAGAATCAGACCCTGAGAGGAAACAAACGATCCGGAGCCGCCGCTGCTGAGCCGGACGGACGACCGTTGTAGTCTGTCCAGCAGCGCGGGGTCGACCTTCACCCGATAGGTCTGTTCCAATCGATTGATGGGAAACCGGTTGGGCAGCCATAAGCCCTCGTCGGCAAATGTAAGCGAACAGTACCCGTAGAACCCAATGAGCCCGGCGAGAAATTTCAACAAGATATTGCGCATGGCACAACGGATAGCGTAACCTGAAATGTAGCACACACGCAGCCGCCCGGTCCTGCGAGTACTGAGTGGTCAGTTCTGACTCAAGCACGCACCGACCCAGTATAGCTAGAGGCCCGCGGCCGGGCGATGCGGGAGAGTCCCACCGTGTGCGACGTATAATGCATTGAAATCACTGGCCTTAGCATGACCCACTGCCAAGAGGCAATCAACCGGTATCAAAAACTGCTCGAGAGTCCTCCATTCCAAGATTTGGGTTGGGCCGAAGAGCTGGAACAGCGGTTGCGCGCAAAAGGCCTGCTCGGTGGCCGTAGCCCTGTCCTACCGGTCCTCCGCCCTCACCTGATTACGCGTCGCCAGTTCGAGGACCTGGCCTCGGCCAGCACGGCCTTGCTGTCCGCTATCGAGCGGGTCAAGAAGCTGGTCCTGACGAACCCGGCTTTGCTGGCGCGCATGGAGCTGCTTCCAGCCGAGAAGATGCTGGCCACGGTCGACCCCGGATACCCGTTCAGTAGCGTGGCCACACGCCTGGATGCCCATTTGAACAACGGGTCGCTTTACTTTACCCAGTTCCGGGTAGGAGCTCCAGCAGGTGTGGCTACGAGCGAGGCACTCACCGATTTGTTCGAAAACACCGCAATCATGCGGGAATTCAGCCAGCGCTACCGCCTCACCAAGGTTAGCGGGGTCAAGCACTTGCTCAACGCCTTGCTACAAGCTTACCGGATCTTCGGTGGTCGGGAGCCCAAGCCCCGTATTGCCATCGTCGAAGTCTTGCCGCCCTTCCAGAACCGCCATACCGACGAATATCTCTTGCTGGCCGAGTATTTCCGCCGCGAAGGTTATCCTACGGAGGTGCTCTCGCCGGACCAGCTCGAGTACCGGGGCAAGCGGCTGCGCAAGGGCGACTTTGTCATCGACATCGTCTATCGGAAGGTCACGGTTCAAGAGTTCCTGATGCGCTACGACTTGACCCACCCGCTGGTGCGCGCTTACCGCGAGGGGACGGTCTGCGTCGCCAACAGCTTCCGTGCCGAGCTCGCTTACAAACGAGCGATCTTCGAGCTGCTGACGGATGAGAGGATCACGGCGAGCTTCCCCGCAGCCGAACGCAAAGCCATCGCTCAGCACATCCCGTGGACCCGCGTCGTCGCGCCCGTGCGTACGACCTACCGCGGCGAGACGATCGACTTGCCGGAGTTTATCCTCAAGAACCGTGAGCGGTTGGTGTTGCGGCCCAACGATCCAACTGGCGACCGCCACCCCATTTACGGCTGGCAGACCGATGAGGTCACCTGGGAGAGGGCTCTGCAAACAGCGCTGCGTGAGGTCTACGTGGTCCAGGAGCGCGTCGACCCCACTGTGCAGACGTTCCCAATTTACCGGTATGGGACTCTGCTGACCAAGCCCATGGCCGTGGAGGTTCAACCCCACGTGTACCTGGGCGAAGTCCAGGCCTGTTCGACGTGGCTTTCAGACGCGAGCGCGCGTACCTTCTCCTCACTGTGCGGATTGGCCCCCACGTTTATCCTCGAGGGCAAGGCCTAAAGTTTCTCCACCTCAACTTGCGCTTTCAAGTTGGCGACGCCCGCCGTATAACGCGTATCGACGACCGAAACGGCGATAGCGTCCTCAAACCAGTCGTGCCAGACCCCATCGGGATCGTGGGAGGC
>JAUQPO010000389.1 GCA_030550335.1 Acidobacteriota bacterium | reverse complement strand
AAGATCCCATGGAATCTTGACTCCATTTTACGCTTTGCGGCGAGCCCGGTTGTTGGATGCAGGGATTGTATGTGGCGGATGGCCAAACGCAACCACCTAGCCTCTACAGCTGCCGTGCGTGAGGTTCTCTGGACGCGGGGGACCACCACGCTTGCTACGAGCGACTCGGCCGGGAGGGTTTCAGGCCGCTTCCGGTTTTGCTTTCCTTTTTGTGCGCCAGGAGGGCGAAGAGGGCCGATCTTTTGAGGGGAGAATTTTTGGCGTTTTTGACCTGATTTTTGTTGACAGCTGGCAGCAACCGGCGCATTATAGGGTTAGCCGGCGAGCGGCGGGAGCCGGAGCAAGCTGGGTCAGATCGGGGGAGGGAACCATGGCAGGTCCGACCAGCAACCTGCCGACAATCTCGTCGGCTGAGAGAGCCGTTACTGTACTGATCGTCAGCCATCACGAGGAAGATCACGACCGCCTGGCCGGGATTTTCCGGAAGACCAACTGGAAGCTATATTCCGCGCGGAATTGCACTGAGGCGTCAGGCATTCTGCGTACGACGCCGATTGCGGTGGTCTTGTCGGATTGCGAGCTGCCGGACGGCGACTGGAAGGTGATGCTCCAAGTGGCGGGTGCGGTGCCAACCGAACCTCTGGTCGTGGTGGCTTCGAGCAAGGTGGATTCGCGTCTATGCGCGGAGGCCTTGAATCTGGGCGCCTATGACGTCCTCGCCAAGCCCTTCGACCAAGCCGAGGTCACCCGGATCTTAAGCCTGGCATGGCTGCATTGGAGAGACTTGCAAGTTCGGGCCCGGCGGCAATCCACCAGGGAGCGGCAATCTGATTACCCGCGGCGGTTTAGTGCTACCGCCTGAGTGGGCCGTACGCAGCAGTTCAGCGGGGGAGCAGAGCCTGGAGGGCGTCGAAGAAGCCCGGGTAGGAGACGTTGGCGGCTTCGGCGCCTACGATTTCGGTTTCGGCTTCTGCGACGAGGCCGGCTACGGCAAAGGCCATAGCAATGCGATGATCGCCACAAGAGTTTACTGTCCCGCCGCGCAGTCGCTGTTTTCCAGGCACGTGAAAACCGTCCTCCCAAATTTCCACCTGCGCTCCCATGGCGCGGAGGTTCTCGGCGACCGTAGCTATCCTGTCGCTCTCTTTTACCCGTAACTCGGCTGCATTGCGGACGGTCAGCCCGTTCTGACTGACAGCGCCCAGCACAGCGAGAACCGGAATCTCGTCGATGAGCTGGGCAGTCAGAGCGCCCTCAATGACGCCACCTCGCACGGGAGCGGATTGCACTTCCACATGCCCGACGAGTTCCCCGTGGCGCTGCTCTAAGTGCAAGACCCGAATCCGGGCACCCATGGACTGCAGAAAATCCAGCAAGGCCGCCCGTGTGGGATTCAGCCCGACTTGTTCAATGACCAGGTACGAGTTTGGAACGATTGTGGCGGCGACGAGCCAAAAGGCCGCTGAGGATAAATCCCCTGGCACGTGTAGCTGCTCCGGTGGGCGCAAACGCGGGCTCCCTTTGACCACGATGCGTTGCCCATCCCGCTGGATTTCAGCCCCGAACTCCCGCAGGGCGATCTCGGTGTGATCGCGTGTAGGGACTGGTTCGACCACTGTGGTCAGTCCGTCGGCAAGCAGGCCCGCCAGAAGGACGCAGCTCTTCACTTGGGCGCTGGCCACAGGCAGGTGATATTCGATCGCGTGGAGCGGCCGCCCATGGATCTCTAGCGGCGGGTAGCGCCCGTCTCGGGCCAGGATCTGGCCCCCCATGCGCCGCAGCGGTTCAACGATGCGGTCCATGGGACGCCGGCGCAGCGAGGCATCCCCGGTGATCTGACAGCTGAAATTCTGCCCTGCGAGCAGGCCAGTAATCAGCCGGATGGTGGTGCCTGAGTTGCCTGCGTCGAGGATCGTCGCGGGCGTTCGGAATCCTTTGAGCCCCTGGCCCCGTATGCGTACAGTTGTGCCCTGCTGCTCGATGGGCACACCCAGAGCTGCAAGTACACCCAGCGTCGATTGGCAATCCGCCCCAGTCGAGTAATTGTGGATCGTGACGTCGACCTCGCTGACTGCCGCCAGCATGGCATAGCGGTGCGAGATCGACTTGTCACCGGGAACCCGGATGGTGCCGCGCAATGCACCGCGTGGTGAAATCCGGGCAACCATGTCTGTGTCTGAACTCCGCGAAGAATCCATCCGAGCCAACCGCTCGCCCTGGGAAGCTCGCTCGACTGGTCCTCGAACCGGCCGCGAGCTCGTTGGCCGACTGCCGAGCTCCTCGGGCTTCAACGTACTAGTCTAAGGAATTGCAATGGCTGAGATGACAAGACGCGAGTGGATAGCCTCGATTGGCATGACAAGACTGGCGCCGGCTGAGCGGCGTGAAATTGTCATTGCAAGCGCCAATGGGGAGCGAGCGTGCCGGCGCGCCCTGGAGCTCCTCCGGCAGGGAGCCGACACGCTGGATGCGGTCATCGAAGGGGTTACCCTCGTCGAGCTCGACCCGGACGATACTTCTGTGGGTTACGGAGGGTTGCCCAACGAAAACGGCGAGGTGGAGCTCGACGCTTGCGTCATGCACGGCCCAACCAGGCGGTGTGGAGCAGTAGCAGCGCTGAAAGGGATCAAAACGCCCTCGAAAGTCGCTCGGGTGGTCATGGAGCAGAGCGACCACATCATGCTCGTAGGCGAGGGTGCGTTGCGTTTCGCACTGCTTCACGGATTCCGGCAGGAGGAGTTGCTGACTGAAAAAGCTAGGCTAGCCTGGCTGGCGTGGAAGCGCTCGCTGCGGGATCCGGAGGGACATAACAACTGGGGTCCGGGGCTGGATGCGCCAGCAGTCGACCAGGCCGTTTTGAGGCGCTGGTTTCCGAACGTAGAGGAGGAGACGCTGGCATGGATCGAGCAGGTGATCGCCGACCGGCCCACCGGCACGATCACCTGTCTGGCCCTCAA
>JAUQPO010000040.1 GCA_030550335.1 Acidobacteriota bacterium | reverse complement strand
TTCCCAAATCGTTGTTCATTGAGGAGCGTTGAGGCTTTTTTCCGAGCCGCAGCACTCACACCCTCAGTCCGGGTCTCGGGAGAAGGCGGAGCTGGAGGGTCGGGTGCAGGTTGGCTCGATTCGCATTGTCCAAGAACTTCGACCCTTGCGCGGGTGCCCAGCGGGATCGCTAGCGTCTGCCCGCCGCGGCCTGCTGGGCGTCGTTTGCTTCTGCGCGTCGCGCTTGGCCGCTGGTAGCGGCGCGCCAGGAGCCTAACGCCGACCTCTGCCGCTTCCCCGCTCTGGCTAGCCCTCGGGCGCCGTACCCAGCGTGGCCTCGCGAGCGCCCATGTGAGAAGCCGTCCAGCCCGGCTCTCCAGGGACCTCCAGAATTGGAAGCCTACTGGGCTAGATTCTCCTCACGCGGCAGCGAAGCCAGCAGTTCTTGCGCTGTCGGCGTTCGCGCCAATAACGCTGTTGTGTCAATCTCCTGCTCCAGAGCGATCTTCAACACCTCATCCATCGATTCCACAAAGTGCAACTTCAGCTCCTTCAGGACGATCTCCGGGATGTCTTGCAAATCTTTTTCGTTCTCCTTCGGGATGATTACCTCGGTGATCCCGCTCCGGTGGGCTGCCAGGAGTTTTTCTTTCAACCCGCCGATCGGCAAGACCTTACCTCGCAGTGTGATCTCTCCGGTCATCGCCACGTCGCACCGCACGGGAATGCCCGTCAGAGCACTGCAGATGGCGGTAGCGATCGTGATTCCGGCCGAAGGGCCATCCTTCGGAATCGCGCCTTCAGGCACATGCACGTGGATATCCAAGCGCCGGTAGAAGTCCCGCGGCAAACCCAACGCATGGGCTCGTGAGCGGATATAGCTCAAGGCCGCCTGTGCGGATTCTTGCATCACATCGCCCAGCTTGCCTGTGGTCAAGAGCTTGCCACGACCTTCCATGATGGTGGCCTCGGTGGTCAGCAGCTGCCCTCCTACCTCCGTCCAGGCAAGACCCACTACCGCCCCCACCTCGTTCTTCTTCCCGGCCTTGTACTCGCGGAACTTGTGGGGACCCAGGAACTCAGGCACTATATCGGCGGTGATGACCACCTTGTCCACCCGGCGCGGTGGCTTTTCGCTCAAGCCCGTGACGACACGGCGGGCCACCTTGCGGCAGATGTTAGCAATCTCGCGTTCGAGATTCCGTACCCCAGCCTCGCGGGTGTAATGCCGGATGATCGTCATGATGCCTTCTTCAGTGAACTCCAGTTGCTCCGGCTTCAGCCCAGCCTGTTTCATCTGCTTGGGTACTAGGAAGCGCCGGGCGATCTCCAGCTTCTCCAGATCCGTGTACCCGGACAACCGGATCACCTCCATCCGGTCCTGCAAGGCCGGCGGGATCGTGTAGAGCACGTTGGCCGTACAGATGAAGAACACCTGGCTGAGGTCGTACTCCACGTCCAGGTAGTGGTCCATGAACATGTAGTTCTGCTCGGGATCCAACACCTCGAGCAACGCTGCCGAGGGATCGCCCCGGAAGTCCATGGACATCTTGTCGACCTCGTCCAGCATGAACACAGGGTTCTTGGTCCCGGCCTTGCGCATCATCTGGATGATTTGGCCGGGCAGCGCACCGATATAGGTGCGCCGGTGGCCGCGGATTTCTGCCTCATCGCGAACCCCACCCAGTGAAAGCCGAACGAACTTCCGCCCAGTCGCTCGGGCGATCGACATACCAAGCGAGGTCTTGCCCACGCCAGGCGGGCCAACAAAGCACAGGATCGAACCTTTCGGATTCTTCACCAGGCGCCGGATGGCCAGAAACTCCAGAATCCGCTCCTTGACTTTTTCCAGCCCGTAGTGGTCTTCGTCGAGGACCTTCTGCGCGTAGTTCAGATCGCGGATCTCGCGCGTTTTCTTCTTCCAAGGAACCGCAAGCAACCAGTCCAGGTAGTTGCGTGAGACCGTCGACTCGGCTGACATGGGCGGCATGCTCTCTAGGCGTTTGAGCTCCGCCATCGCCTTCTCGTAGGCGTCCTTGGTCATGCCAGCCGCTTCGATCTTCTTGCGAAGCTCGTCGATCTCGCTCTTCTCGCCTCGGCCGAGCTCCTTTTGGATCGCTTTAATCTTCTCATTGAGGTAGTACTCTTTTTGGGCCCGCTCCATCTGGCGCTTGACGCGACCCTGGATGGCACGGTCCACGTTCATCTTCTCGATCTCGATGTCCAAGATCTCAGCTACTCGCGTCAAGCGCTCGACCGGGTCGAAGATCTCCAACAACTCCTGCTTTTCTTCGACCGTCAACTGCAGGTTAGCGGCGATGGTGTCGGCAAGCCGGCCTGGATCGTCCACCCGCACCGCCGCGACGATCCCTTCGTAATTCAGGTTCTGGCTCAGCTTAACGTATTGTTCGAAGAGGCTGGTGGTTCGGTTGATCAGGGCTTCCAGTTGGGGCCCAGGCTCGACTCGGTAGCGCGTGATCCGAACCACTGCCTGGAAGAACCCTTCCTCGTCGCTGACCGAGACGATCTGCGCACGCTCCAGCCCTTCGACCAGAACTTTGATGTTCCCATCAGGCAATTTCAGACTCTGCACGATGTTGGCGATGGTGCCGACTTGGTAAATCTCGTCCGGCTGCGGCTCATCGACCGTGGCATCGTGCTGAGTCGCTAGGAAGATCTTCTTATCCGCGGCCAGAGCGTGCTCCAGCGCGCGAATGCTCGCCGCTCGGCCCACCACGAACGGCGTCATCATGTACGGAAAGATGACCACGTCGCGAATGGGCATCATTGGTAGGCGGCGAGTTTCGGTTCTTTCTTTGGAGGTCAGCATGGCTTATTAACCGGTTTGGTCTGATCGAACCCCGCTCCTGCGCCACTGGTGGAACTTGGCGGTCCGGGTGGGTTTGAGAAATGTTTCCTTACTCTACTCTGATTCTAATCCGGTCCTCGCCGGTTCAGCCTGCCTTCTCCAGCAAGGCAAGATTGATTCGCCGCGACAGGACCATTTCGCGGGTGACCACGAATTCGCGAGCCTTGCGCACCGACGGCAGGTAGTACATCAGGTCAAGCATCAACTCTTCCAGGATGGCCCGCAGCCCCCGAGCGCCCACCTTCCGCTCCATCGCCAGGGTAGCGATGGCGTCCAGTGCACCTTCCTCAAACTCTAGTTTAACATTTTCGAACTCGAACAGCGTCTGGTACTGCTTGATAATAGCGTTTTTTGGCTTCGTCAGGATGTCGATCAGCGCCTGCTTGTCCAAATCCTCCAGGACCGCGATCACCGGCAGGCGCCCGACGAACTCCGGAATGAAGCCCGCCTTGATCAGATCTTCAGGTTCCACTTTTTCCAAAAGATTGACATTCGGCCGCCCACTGGCTGTCCGGGCCCCTTCTTCCCGTTCTTCGCGATTGAAACCGATCGTGCGGTGGCCGATACGGCGCGCAATGATTTTCTCCAGCCCCACGAATGCGCCGCCACAAATGAACAGGATATTTGTGGTGTCGACCGGCGTGAATTCCTGATGGGGGTGCTTGCGGCCTCCCTGCGGAGGAACGTTCGCGATCGTGCCCTCGAGGATCTTTAGCAGGGCTTGTTGGACCCCCTCGCCAGAGACATCTCGCGTGATGGATGGATTTTCGTCCTTCTTGGCGATCTTGTCGATCTCGTCGATGTAGATGATGCCCTGCTGGGCCCGTTCGACATCCCAGTCGGCGTTCTGCAGAAGTCGCAGAATGATGTTCTCGACGTCCTCGCCGACGTAACCCGCCTCGGTCAAGCAGGTGGCGTCCACGATGGCGAACGGCACGTCCAAGAAACGGGCCAACGTCTGGGCCAACAAAGTCTTGCCCGTGCCGGTAGGGCCAATCAATAAGATGTTGCTCTTCGCAATTTCCACACCGTTATGCCGACCGTAGCGGCTCATGTAAACCCGCTTGTAGTGGTTGTAGACGGCCACGGCCAGCTTTTTCTTGGCCGTCTCCTGCCCGATGACGTACTGGTCTAGATAGGCCTTAATTTCCACCGGCTTGGGCAGTTTGGGCGGGCCCTCGCGCAACCGCTCCTGGCGTTCATCCTCGAGAATGGAATTGCAGACCGCTACGCATTCGTCGCAGATATACACCCGGGGGTAATCGCTCGGAGAAGAGATCAACTTACCGACGAGATCCTGGCTTTTATGGCAAAACGAACACCTCGGCGTGTCCGAAAACCCTGACCGCCTCAACCCTTACCCCCTTGCCCACGCGTCCGCGCCATGGCCTTCTCTCGCCACAGGCCTACTACGATTATCCGCCCAACCCCCTTGTCCCAGCAACGGGCTTGTGGGTCATTCCTCGCCCGGAGGAACCTTGCGCGCTTGCTCGAACAAGAAATTCAACGTCTTTTCGGCTCGGAGCCGGGCCGCAATCCGTCCCAACTGCCGTTCCTGTTCCAAGCGCGCCCGAACGGTGGCTACCGGTTCGCGCTCTTCCCGCGCAATTCGCTCAATCTCCGCTTCCAGCTCGTCCCGCGTGACCTCAATAGCTTCTCGCTCCGCAATCTTGTCCAGGATCAGGGCTGCCTTGACTTCCCGGATGGCCGCCTCTCTCTGCCGCTCTTTGACTCGTTCCCAATCGATCTGAACCGTACGTGGGTCGATTCCCTGGGCCATCAGCTCGCGCATCCGACGCTCGATGTTCACCTCCATCTGGCGCTCGACGTAAGCCTCTGGAACCGGGAAGTCGTGCATCCGCACCAGCTGGTCGATAATCTCGTCCTTCGCCTTGTGCTGGGCCAGGAACTCCTTTTCCGCCCGGATAGTGGCACGGATCGCGCGTTTCAAGTCCTCCAAGTTCAGATAGTCGCCCAGATCCTTAGCGAATTCGTCGTTGAGCTCGGGCAACTCCTTGCGGCGGATGGCCTTGAGCTGTACCCGGAAGCGGATCGTCTTGCCTGCTAACCGCTCCTGCGCGTAATCGTCCGGGTAGTGGACATCGAATTCCTTTTCCTCCCCTGGCACCATGCCCAGCAGGTTTTCGGTGAAGTCGGGCAGCGTGTCCTCGCCTCCAACCAGAAAGACCAGCTCTGGCTCCTTGATGGGCTTACCCGGCAAGCCGGCTACACTCTCGATGGAGACGACGGCATAATCCCCGGTCCGCACCGGCCGAGGCTCCTCATTGACGAATTCCGCCCGACGTTCCCGCAACCTTTCGAGCCGTTGATTCACTTCCTCCTCGGTAACCTGGGGTTCCTCGTAATGCACGGTCAGATCGTGATAGTCCGCCAGCTCAAACTGAGGCGAGACCTCGATCTCCGCCCGAAAACGCAAAGGCTGGCCCGGCTCGAAGTGGATTTCCGTGATCTGGGGCACACCGACGAGGTCCAGGTTCTGTTTCTCCACTTCGGCCCGCAGGTGCTTGGGAATCAACTCGTCCAGTACGCCGCGGCGCACCTCCTCGGGGAATCGTGCCCGAATGATGCTTGGAGGGACTCTGCCCGGGCGAAAGCCCGGTAATCGAACTTTCTCGCGCAGGGATTCGACCACCCGAGCCGCGACCTGTTCGACTTCTTCAGCCGGAACCGTGATTTCCAGAGTCCGCTTGCAACTCTCAGCGGTCAACGCTTCTCACCTCCCAACGGCCAGCGTTAACCTTCTCGGTCAGGTACCCTCCGTCCAAGTGGCCAGATACCGTTCCTGTTCTGGCGTGAGCCGGTCAATTCGGATCCCCATCGATTCCAGTTTCATCATGGCCACCCGACGATCAATCTCCGGCGGAACGCTATAAACCTTTTTCTCCAGCGACGCATGGTGCTTGACCAGGTACTCGATGGCCAGCGCCTGGTTGGCGAAGCTCATATCCATGACGGCAGCCGGATGGCCCTCGGCAGCCGCTAGATTGATTAATCGCCCATCAGCCAACACATAAATGCGCCGGCCATCGCGAAACGCGTACTCCTCGACAAATTCCCGAACCTTGCGCCGACTGGTAGCCATCTTCTCTAAGGCCTCCAAGTCGATCTCCACGTTGAAATGACCCGAGTTGGCTAGAATGGCTCCATCTTTAAGCCGCTCGAAATGCTCGCGGCGGATGACCGCCTTGTTGCCCGTGACGGTCACAAAGATGTCACCGATCTCGGCAGCCTCGAGCATGGACATCACTCGATAGCCGTCCATGACGGCTTCCAAAGCACGGATCGGATCGACCTCCGTGATGATCACATTCGCGCCCATCCCCTTGGCCCGCATGGCGACACCTCGGCCGCACCAGCCGTAACCAGCCACCACGAAATTCAGTCCCGCCAGCAAGCAGTTGGTCGCACGCAAAATCCCGTCGATGGTGCTCTGGCCGGTTCCGTAGCGGTTGTCGAACAAGTGCTTCGTCATCGCGTCGTTGACGGCGATGACCGGGTAATGGAGCACGCCCTCGCGGGCCATGGCCTTCAAGCGAATCACACCCGTGGTGGTCTCTTCCGTGCCACCCAGAACGCCGTCGAGTAACTCCCGGCGCTGGGTGTGGAGCGTAGTGACCAGGTCACACCCGTCGTCCATGGTGATGTGCGGCTTGTGATCCAGCGCGGCGGTGATGTGCTTGTAGTAGGTTTCGTGGTCCTCTCCCTTGATGGCGAACGTGGGGATCCCGTAATCCTTCACCAAGCTCGCAGCCACGTCGTCCTGCGTGGAAAGGGGGTTGGACGCGCACAAAACCACTTCGGCTCCCCCATCTCGAAGGGCAATCATCAAGTTGGCCGTCTCCGTGGTCACGTGCAAGCAGGCAGAGATACGGATACCAGCAAGCGGCCGGTTCTTGATCAACTCCTTGCGAATGGCCTGCAGCACCGGCATCGAATGGAACGCCCATTCGATACGGCGCTTGCCCTGCTCCGCGAGATTCAAGTCCCGAACGTCGCAAGGAACCGGTGTACGTACATCCGATGCCATGCCTTTTCCTTCCTTTCTGCGCGGGAATTTACCGCTTACAGTTGCGGGGCATTCGCGCGAACCCCCCTTGGATTGAGCCGGTTTCCGACTGCGATCAGTTGCGACCCGCGGTCGTCGTCAACCCCACCTCGCTCCGCAATATCTCAGCCTTGTCGGTGGCCTCCCAGGTAAATGTCTCCTCATTGCGCCCAAAATGCCCGTAAGCCGCCGTCCGCCGGAAAATCGGCCGGCGCAGCTTCAGATACTCGATCATGCCCGTGGGGGTCAACGGGAAGTGCGCGCGGATCAACTCGACGAGCTTGTCTTCAGGGACCCGCCCTGTACCAAACGTCTCAACGTGGATCGAGACGGGCTCGGCAACTCCAATCGCGTAAGCGATCTGCACCTCGCACCGGTCCGCCAGGCCCGCCGCAACGAGGTTCTTCGCAATGTAGCGGGCCATGTAGGAAGCCGAGCGATCCACTTTGGTCGGGTCCTTGCCCGAAAATGCTCCCCCACCATGCCGGCCCATCCCCCCGTACGTATCCACGATGATCTTCCGGCCGGTCAGCCCAGTGTCCCCATGCGGACCGCCAATAACAAACCGGCCAGTGGGGTTGATGTGGTACTTCGTGCGAGAATCGAGCATTTCCGGCGGGATCGTGGCCTCGATCACGTGCTTCTTCACTTCAGCCCGCACCGTCTCAATCGAAACCTTATCGCTGTGCTGCGTCGAGACCACGACCGCGTCCACGCGCACCGGTTTGCCATCTACATATTCCACGCTCACCTGCGACTTGCCGTCCGGACGCAGGAAATCCAAAATGCCCTCGCGACGGACCTGAGCGAGGCGGCGCACAAGCTTGTGCGCGAGCATGATCGGCAGGGGCATCAGCTCCTCGGTCTCGTTGCAGGCGAACCCGAACATAAGGCCCTGGTCACCTGCGCCCCCAATGTCGACTCCCATGGCTATGTCCGGCGACTGCCGCTGGACCAAGTTGATCACGCCACAAGTGTAGGCATCGAAGCCGTAAGAGGCGTCGGTGTAGCCTATGTCGGCGATCACCTGCCGGGCAATGTCGGGGATATTGATGTGGGCCTTGGTCGTGATCTCCCCGGCCACAATGCACACCCCGGTCGTGACCAGCACTTCACAGGCAACCCGGCCGTAAGGATCCTCGGCTAAAACTGCATCCAGGACAGCATCCGAAATCTGATCGGCCATTTTGTCCGGGTGACCTTCAGTCACCGATTCTGAAGTGAAGATGTATCGGCTTGCACCCAAGGCTGGACCACCTCCGTTGGTCTGTGCTCCCGCGCGCGTGTTCCCTTCAGGGCTCGCAGTTCACCCACCATCTGTGGCCCCCGGGCACACACGCCCCGCTCGACCCGCCGCCGAGCTAAACCTTCAGTTTAGCCCACCCCTGAGATGGGGTCAACGGAGCCGAAGCCAGCCGGCCTGAGTTT
Source organism: Acidobacteriota bacterium (assembly GCA_030550335.1). Lineage (GTDB taxonomy): Bacteria > Acidobacteriota > Terriglobia > Bryobacterales > Bryobacteraceae > JAUQPO01. Next base: position 7,820 of record JAUQPO010000040.1, on the reverse strand, counting down.
ACCCGGAGCCAAGTGGGGGGATCGAGGCTCGGTGCCGACTGAATGCCAGCGCGTTACGTCCACTCGAGGGCGTTGGGCGTGCCCCACCCCTTCCCCAAGAGCAGCCGCCGCCTGCCCAGACGGTTAGACTGTCCCTGGAAACAGCAAGGGACTCCATGGCCGGAACTTCCCCACGCGCGGCTCAGGTTTTCGGCCCTCTCTCACGGAGCGCGAGGTAGCCACCCTTTCTCGCAGTGGGCCGTTCCGGTCCACACCCACGCTCGGTCCCATTGATGCACCGCCTGATTTGCCCTAGCCACCGATCCTCTGAGCGAGGGCTAGACCACTAGGAACTCCAACGTCAACGGAGCACGTTCGAACGAGCATTCGCTTCGGCTCCGCAAGGCGACCGTTGAAGGGTTCGGGGAGAGGACACTCGACTGTTCTGGGCCTGTACTCCCCGATCGGGCGGAGGTCGCCAGCCCAACCCCGCAGACGCCCTGGGCACAGGGAAAGCAGGAAATGACGCGGCTCCCGTTCACTCAATTCGGTTGAGTCGCACAACCTCATGGCCAGCGAGGGTAGGGATTGAAAGTTAGTCCGGGGCGCGGTATGCTGGCAAACAAAAGGCGAAGACGCCATGAACCTCTCCTTGGGATTTCCCGAGTTCGACGAGCTGCAAGCTCGACGGCATGGCTTAGAGCAAGCTATTGCCGAGTTTCACCAGGCGGCCGCAGACCCGGACTCGCCCATCCGCGCAGTCCGCCATCAGCCTGCACGCCCAGCCCAGTGGGCTCCGTTCCCTGAGAGCGTCGACTCACGTCTGCGCGAAGCCCTCGGCAAGCTGGGCATCACGCAACTATATCTCCACCAGCTGGACGCCTACGAAGCCTTGCGCCAAGGCGCCAACATCGTGGTCGTCACGCCTACAGCCAGCGGCAAAACGCTGTGTTACAACTTGACAGTCTTCAACCGTCTGCTCAACGAGCCGGACGCTCGCGCCCTCTACTTGTTCCCCACCAAAGCCCTGGCCATGGACCAGCTGCATGAATTCCAAAGCCTGGTCGATGCCCTGGGAGCCAACATTTGCGCGTATACCTACGATGGCGACACCCCGCAAGATGCACGCCGGGCCATACGCGAGCGCGCCAACGTCGTGTTCACGAACCCGGACATGCTCCACGCCGGGATCTTGCCCCACCACACTCGCTGGGCCAAGTGCTTCGAGCGATTGCGGTATGTGGTCATCGACGAGCTGCACTACTACCGAGGTGTCTATGGGAGTCATCTGGCAAACGTTCTGCGCCGCCTGCGCCGGATCTGCCAGTTTTACGGCTCGTCGCCTCAGTTCATTTGTTGCTCAGCCACGATCGCCAACCCGAAAGAGCTTGCGGAGATGCTCGTCGAACAACCCTTCCGATTGATCGATCGGAATGGGGCTCCTTCGGGAGAGAAGTATCTGGTGTTCTACAACCCGCCGGTGGTCAATCGCCAGCTAGGTATCCGGCGGAGTTACCTGCACGAGGCGCGTCGTGTGGCCATCGAGTTTCTCAAGCGGGGCCAGCAGACGCTGGTGTTCGCCAACAACCGGCTCGCCACAGAGGTGCTGGTGAAATACCTCAAAGACGCGGCACCCAAGCTGGGTCTTCCCCCGGAAGCTGTGCGGGGATACCGGGGCGGCTACTTACCCAAAGAACGCCGCGAAATCGAACGCGGGCTTCGCGAAGGGTGGATTCGCGCGGTGGTAGCCACGAACGCCTTGGAACTGGGTATCGATATCGGCTCGCTCGACGCTGTAGTGATGGCAGGCTATCCTGGGACAATCGCCTCCACTTGGCAGCGAGCTGGCCGGGCCGGGCGAAGGCAAGCCCCGGCAGTTGCTGTTCTGGTTGCTTCCAGCGCACCCGTAGACCAATATGTGGTCGAACATCCCGACTACTTCTTCGGCCAGAGCCCTGAACACGCCTACGTCAACCCCAACAACCTGGAGATCCTTCTGAACCACCTCAAGTGCGCAGCTTTCGAGTTGCCGATCCGCGAAGACGAGCGCTTCGGCCCCCACGAAGTACGGCTGCTGTGCGAGTTCCTGGAAGAGCTGGGCTTGTTGCATCGTTCGGGCCAGCTCTGGCACTGGGCAGCCGATAGTTATCCCGCAGACGCGATCAGCCTTCGGTCAGTCAGCAGCGACAACTTCGTCGTGGTCGATATCACGGACGGCCATCAGGTCATCGGGGAAGTCTCGTTCACTTCGGCTCTGACCACGCTCCACGAGAAAGCCATTTACATGCACGAGGCTCGCCAGTACCAAGTGGAGCGGCTGGACTATGAGGGGCGCAAGGCTTACGTACGGCGAGTGGAGTGCGATTATTTCACAGATGCCATCGACTACACACGCGTCCGAGAACTCTCCCAAATCGACCAAGCGCCCCTAGGACCTGTGCAAGCCGCGCACGGCGACGTGCGGGTCAACGTGCAAGTGGTGGGCTTCAAGAAGGTCAAATTCTACACGCTGGAAAACGTCGGCGCCGGTACGCTTTCGCTGCCCGAGCAGGAAATGCAGACCACAGCATTCTGGCTACACTTCCCCCGGGATTTCCTCGCCCGCTTCGACGATCTCAGCCCTACGGAAAAGCAGAGTGGACTAGTGGGGTTGGCCAACTGCTTCCGTGCCATTGCGGCAATCCTGCTCATGTGCGATCCGCGCGACCTAGGGACGGCTATCACAGAGCCGGTCGAGGGAAGCCTGCAAGTGTGGGAGCCGAACCTCTACCTGTACGATGCTTACCCGGGCGGCGTTGGCCTTAGCGCGGCGCTCTTCCGGATGGCTCCCCAGTTGATCCAAGCAGCAGCGGAATTGATCGCCCGCTGTCGTTGCGAAGCCGGTTGCCCGAGCTGCGTGGGCCCCGTGGGAGAAGTCGGCGAAAAAGGCAAGCAAGCAGCTTACCGGATGCTGTGCGCCATTCTGGAGGCTCTGGCCGCTAACCCGGATTCCGAGGGGAGTTCCGGAGAGTACTCTTCCGGCGGACGATAGTACACGCCTCGTCGGACCCCGGGATCTCCATTAGGTCTCGTCCAGCTCAGGCCGATTCAATTCCAATTCGCTAAGATCCTCGGGGAACACAGCGTAGCCAGGGGGTGGCGGGTAGACCTGTTTCAAGTATTCGAGGCGCCGCCGCAAACGATGGCTAGGCAGTTGTCGCGGCCCTGTTTCCACATCGATGTCGCAGCAAATGCCATGGAGGTAGAGCGCCAGTGTGTCGATAAACGATTGTTTGGCGTACAGGTTGAACCCTTTGGTTCGGCGGCGGGGATTCCTCGAACGCCTGAGGAGTTCTTGCTTGCGCTCCCAGGACTCCTCATCCACTTCCCCGTGAATCCGCGACGCCAGCTCCTCACGCAACAGGCTGCAGTAGTCTTCGAAGACCTGCTCAGTCACGTGTTCGGCCGCCAGTTCGGCCACGAGGTGGAAGAAGTGGTAGTGGTAGTCCGCCAGCTCCTGATCCTTAAGCGCTAACGCGAACGCCGCCCACTCCGGCGTGAACAATCGCGCGCACCAGATTCGGTGTTTCGGCTCAGGCGGCTGGAGCGTCACCCATTCGTTGGGCGCCTCGCCGGAATGCCAACCATGGCGGGGCCTCTCCAAATACGGAACGAGCAACACAGCCACCGGAGGGATGCTGGAAACCAGATTGGGTGGCAAAGCCGCCACCGGTTCCTCCAGGTAACTCCGAGTGTCCTCTTCAGCCAGCTGGACTCCGATAGCCGCGTAGACGAACTTCTCGTTCAAGGCAACCAGGTGCGGTTGCGCCTGGCGCACGAACTCGTCTAGCCGAAAACGGGTAGCACTGGATTGTTCTACTTGGACTTCCCGTTGGTTTTGCGACATTAGGGAGGTCGAGTCCCATTATCCCTTCGCTCTGCCTGGGTCGGCAAGCCGGTGCTCGCTAGCCATTACACCCAGGGACTGGCCCAGCCGCGAGCCGATGGGTCGGGTTCCGCCACCATCTTCACTGAGGCAGGCCGTAGCCCGTCGCCACCCAACCCTGCGTTCCAGTGCGGTAAGATCCGGTGCGGCGAGCTCGATGGTGATCGATCGTGTAGCGCCTGTGGAAGCGGATCAGTGTCGGTACCAGGAGCTCCGCATTGTCCTGGTCGAGCCCCGCAATCCGCTCAATATCGGTGCAGTCGCACGGGCGATGAGTAACTTCGGATTCACACGCCTCCGCTTGGTGCGACCGTACAGTGTAGCCTTTGAGGAAGCTCGCTCGGCCGTCGGTGCCAGCCATATCCTCCAGCAAGCCGAGGTGTTCGAGCAGTTACGCGACGCCATTGCCGACTGCACGCTGGTCGTGGGCACCACCAGTGTGGCGCAACGGGAGTTGAAGCAACCATTACGCCGGCTAGAACTCGGCGCACGGCTGATCCGACAGCACGTGCTGAGCTCGCCGGCCGCGTTGCTGTTCGGATCCGAACGCTACGGGCTCACCACCGATGACCTCAGTTATTGCCACTGGCTCATGCGAATCCCCACGCGGCGCGAGCACGGCTCGATGAACCTCGGCCAGGCCGTAGCGGTGTGTCTTTACGAACTCGTGCGGAACCCCAGGGCAGCCCGCGCCGAGCCCAAGGCCCGTAGTCTGGCGCCGGCTGAGCAACTGGATCGGCTCGTGGACCTCATGACAGAGGTTCTGGCGAACGTTGGTTTCATCAAGCCACGAATCGAGGCCTCCAGCCTCCAAAAGCTGCGCCGCCTGGTGCGGCGCATGCACCTGAATGCCGAGGATGCGCAGGTGTGGCTGGGTATCTTCCGGCAGATCCGCTGGAAGTTGTCCGTACTAGAGGCAGCGCGTGCTAATCTCGATGGCGATGACGAAGGTGCAAGCCCGGTTCCGCCTGCAAAAACCCCTTGACGCGAGCCTGGCGGCTCAACTGCGCCGGGTGGCCGGCGTCTACGGCATCCTCAAGCTGTACTTCGACGAGCTGCCGGAGGTGCTCCGGCTGGAGTACGATGCTTCGCGCTTGAGACTTGCTGAAGTGGAGCGGCTGTTGCGGCGGTACGGAATTCCCGCTATGCCGGAGATCTCCGACTGATCGAAGCAGACACGGGCCATGAAACAGCAGCTCCTATAATAAGAGTCGACCCTGGAAGGCAATGTCTACATCGACACAGAGTCTCGTCTCCCCAGAAGTCCTCGCGCGCTACGAGGCAGTGATCGGCTTGGAAGTCCATGTGCAGCTAGCCACGAGGACCAAAATTTTCTGCCGCTGTCCCACAAGCTTCGGCGATCCGCCGAACACGAACGTGTGCCCTGTGTGCTTGGGCATGCCGGGAGCCTTGCCCGTCATGAACAAGCGGGCAGTGGAGTTGGCCATTCAAGCCGCCTTGGCTCTGAACTGCCGCGTTAATTCCTTCTCGCGGATGGCACGCAAGAATTACTTCTACCCGGACTTGCCCAAGGGGTATCAGATCTCCCAGTATGAGCTGCCTCTGGCCGAGCATGGGTGGTTGGAAATCGAAGTGGACGGCGTTACTAAACGCATAGGGATCACCCGGCTGCATCTGGAAGAGGACGCTGGCAAGAGTCTCCACGAGGGCTTCAAAGACTCTGACCGCTACACCTATGTCGATTTGAACCGCTGTGGTATCCCTCTGATCGAAATCGTCAGCGAGCCAGATATGCGGAGCTCGGCGGAAGCGTACGCCTATCTGACCAAGCTCAAGCAGATTCTCCAGTACATCGAGGTCTCCACTTGCGACATGGAGAAGGGCCATCTACGATGCGACGCCAACGTCTCCGTCCGCCCCAAGGGCTCAACGAAATTCGGGACCAAAACTGAAGTCAAGAACCTGAACTCTTTCCGCTTTCTCCAGATGGCCCTCGACTACGAAATCGCTCGGCAGGTGGCAATCTTGGAAGCAGGTGGCACCATCGAACAGGAAACCCGCCTGTTCAACCCGGAAACTGGTCAAACGGCCGGCATGCGGAGCAAAGAGTTTGCCCACGATTACCGCTACTTCCCCGAGCCGGACCTGCTACCGCTACGCATCAGCCAGGAGTGGCTTGAGCAACTGCAGGCACGCATGCCGGAACTGCCCGACCAGAAGCGGCAACGGTTCATCGAGCAGTACGGCCTGCGAGAGTACGACGCAAGAGTGCTAACCATGACTCGCCCCTTGGCGGATTACTTCGAACGAGTGGCTCAAGCCTCCGGCAACCCAGTGGAATCCGCCAAATGGGTTCAGGGCGAGTTACTGGGCGCTCTGAACGAGGCTGGCAAGGAAATCACCGAATCGCCCATCCCACCGGAGCACCTTGCTGAACTAGTCCGGCTGATCGATTCAGGTCAGCTCACCGGTAAACTCGCCAAGGAGATCTTCCCGAAGATGTTCGCTTCCGGCGAGCCTCCGTCGGTCATTATGGAACGCGAGGGGCTGCGCCAAATCAGCGATCCCGCGGAACTGGAGCGACTGATTGACGAGATTCTTGCCGAAAGCCCCAAGCAGCTCGAGCAATACCGCAAAGGGAAGACCGGAGTGTTCGGGTACTTCATGGGGCAACTGATGAAACGGACGCGAGGGCAAGCCAACCCCCAGGTGGCCACCGAAATCTTACAGAAGAAACTGGGCCAGCCTACCTGACGGGTCATCGGCGCGTGGGGCCGGCTGCAGTCCGAAGCAGGTCTCTCCGGCAGGGCCGGTAAAATACGTGTGAACTCCTGTTCAATGCCCCGACCAACGCTCCAACCATCGAGCGCGATTTTTGGCCTATGCGGCTTGAAATCCGCTACGACGGAGAGCTTTGTCGTGGATGCACGTTCTGTTGCTGGTCGCTCAAAGCTCAAGTGCCCGCGCTTAGCGGGCAGGGCTGGATCGACAAGCCCGCCGGGCAAGCGTGCCCCTGGCTCGAACCCGGTAAGGGTTGCCGGATACACGATCAACTGTCCCGAGACTCGATCTGTCGGCGCTATGCCTGTCCATGGGTCATGCTCCAGCGGCCGGACTGGGCGTTGCACGTCCGGCTCGCCGACGGCACGCCCGTTTGGTGGCTGGCACACCGGCCTGATGCCTTTCAGGAACTCCTGGGAGAACCGTGGGTCCAGGTGCGAGGTGTGATGCCCTTGGTGCCGGCGGCCATTCCAGTGGAACGAGCACTGGCGCTCGCGCGGCGTACACGATCCATCCTTGCCACGCGCGCGGCTTTGGACCCATTCGGTGTGGCGCCCATAGGCTTCGAAGTGGGCTGTCAGGCGCTCGCACCCGAAACGGACACCCTCGCTGCGAGTAGAGCCTGGGAACAGGAACTCCTTTCCTTTTGCATGCCCAAGGCAGCTTGAGCTCAGCGGAGCTCGCTGCTCACCGCAGCAGGGCTGCCACTTCTTTAAAGCGAGGATGTGCAGCGTCACCCAGCCACTCAAAAATGACCGACTCCGTGCAGGTCACGATGGCACCCGCAGCGCGGAGCCGCGCCATAGCTGTGCGTTGACGAGCCGGATCGCGCGAGCACGTGGCATCCTCGGCCACGAAAACGGTCTGACCCGCCTGTAGCAACTCGATGGCTGTTTGGAGGACACAGACATGGGCCTCCATGCCTGCCAGGACCACTTGGCGGCGATCCAACCGATCGATTTCCGCCATCAACCCGGGCACGCGGCAACAGGAGAAAGACGTTTTCTCCCACCAGGAGGCGGTCGACGGGAGCAATTGACGCAAGCACTCTTCTGTCCGCCCCAAACCTTTCGGATACTGCTCGGTGACGAAGACCGGCACTCCTAGCAAGTTGGCCGCCTGAATTAGCTTGCGCCCGTTCCTGAGGACACGGTCTCGGTCGGCAGGGCGCATT
>JAUQPO010000388.1 GCA_030550335.1 Acidobacteriota bacterium | reverse complement strand
GTGTCTTCGGTTTCACCCGACCGGTGAGAAATGATGCTGGTGTAGCCCGCCTTGCTGGCCAGCTCGATCGCTTCGAGCGTCTCCGTCACCGTTCCGATCTGGTTGAGCTTGATAAGAATGGAGTTGGCAACCCCGCGCTCGATGCCTTGGGCCAGGCGCTGGGTGTTGGTCACGAACACGTCATCACCTACCAGCTGGATCTTGTCCCCCAGCCTGTCCGTCAGCAGCTTCCAGCCTTCCCAGTCGTCCTCCGCCATGCCATCTTCGATCGACACGATGGGATACTGACGCACCCACTCCGCCCAGAATTCCACCAGCTGCTCAGCCGTACGCTTGCTACCGTCGGACTTGCGGAACACATACAGCTTGGAGTCCTTGTCGTAGAATTCGCTGGCCGCCGGATCCAAAGCCAAGGCCACCTGTTCGCCTGCCTTGTACCCAGCCTTCTCAATCGCCTCCAAGATCACTTCCAAAGCTTCTTCGTTCGACCTCAAGTTCGGAGCGAATCCGCCCTCGTCGCCCACAGCGGTGGAATATCCCCGGGCTTTCAGTACCGCCTTTAAGTGATGAAAGACCTCAGCACCCATGCGCAGCGCCTCGGCAAAGCTCGGAGCCCCGTACGGAACAATCATGAATTCCTGAGGATCAACGGAGTTATCCGCATGTACGCCACCGTTGAGTATGTTCATCAGTGGTACAGGAAGCACTCGGGCTCCGATACCCCCGAGGTAACGGTAGAGCGGCAAATCATGGCTGGCAGCCGCAGCTCGGGCCACCGCCATCGAAACCGCCAGAATCGCGTTGGCCCCCAAGCGGCTCTTATTCGGTGTCCCGTCGAGTTCGATCAGCTTGCGATCAATGCCGATTTGATCGTCGGCATCCATACCCACTAGAGCGTGAGCGATCTCGTTATTAATGTGCTCTACCGCCTTGCGAACTCCCCTGCCTAGATACCGGCTCTTGTCGCCGTCGCGCAGCTCGATTGCCTCGTGCTCACCCGTCGATGCGCCCGAAGGAACAGCCGCGCGCCCAAAGCTACCGTCGGCCAAACACACGTCGGCTTCTACAGTCGGATTGCCACGGGAGTCCAGGATTTCACGACCGACAATGCGTACGATTTCACTCATCGTTGCCTTCCTGTGAACGAAGATTATCGCGGGCTCGAAGTTTCCATTTTGGCACAGCCAAAAGGGCTAACTCACCACTTGACGCTCCGATTGCAGCAAGCCGATCTCTTCAGCCCACAGTTTGCCCACGCGACCCAAAGCGAACTGCTCAGCTCGTATGCGGCCCGCTGCGCCCAGCCTGGCCCTGAGTACCGGATCCCGCCGCAGCCGTTCCAGGGCTTCCGCCACACCCTCGAAATCTCCCGGCTCAACGAGTAGCCCGTTATAGCCGTCTTGCACCAGTTCGGGAACAGAGGCGGCCCGGGCAGCCACAATGGGCTTGCCCGCTACCATAGCCTCGACCAGCACCAAACCGAACGCTTCCTGTCGACTTGGCAAGCAGAATACGGCACAAGCCGAGTATTCGTCAGCCAGTTGCTCCTCGCTGACGTTCCCCAGCCACCGAACCCGGTCGTCGAGATGCAGATCGCGAGAGCACCGATGAAGCTTACGCCGTTCTGGCCCATCGCCGACGATCCGGAACTCCATCCCACGGGTCCGCGTTGCAGCACGGAGCAACGTGCCCAGGTCTTTGCGAGGGTAAAAGCGAGCCACCGTCAGCACGCGAAATTCATCAGAGCCTCTGCGTGGCGCCGCTCGCAACTTTGCACACCAGCCGTCGATGTCGAACGCCTCAGGGATGACACCGATCCGCTCGAACGCCACGCCGTATAACTCGGCCAATCGCGTTTTGGAGTAGCGGCTAGGGACGATCGTCCTGTTTGCCCAACGCACATGCCAACGCTCGCAGGCCGCTTGAAGCCGCATGGACAGAGCGGTCCAGCCCCGTTCGAATCGCGCCTCATCGGCCAGGATGCCTTTCGGAGCTGCGATGTGGAGCCATCGCCTGGGCTCGCGAGCCACTAACCATCCGTCCATGTCGATGCCGATGACACAATCTGGTGCGAGACGCCGCACTTGCCGACGCAGCCAAAGGTTGAACTCTATCCGGTCGAACGTGAACCAAAGGAAAGGGCGACGCGGCGTCAGCCAACAGATGTCGAACCCTTGCAATCGGAGGGCTTGTGCCAGAGCCTGTACCGCTCGGGCCGTTCCGCTGCCGCGGATGGTTTCAAGCGGAGTTGCTGTGATAATGCAAATCCTCACTGCCTGGCCCTTCCGAGCATTGCCATTGGGTGAACAAAGCCCGTGGGCAGCGGTGACCAGGTCGCCATTGCTGCCCCTGTCCCTTGCTTACCCGTGCGCCACAAACAAGGACCCAGCGAAGCGTCTGTGCTTCTAGGCCTTTTGCATCCCGCCGCAGCCACGGCTCATTCGGCCCCACTCAAATCCACATCAAAGCCGTGGCCGACAGGTCGTTCCCAGATCTGATAACTCGTGCGGGTAAACCTGCAACGCCGGTACACCTCTTGCGCCCCAATGTTGCTCTCTTCCACGTAAAGTCTCAAGCCACAAACGCTCCCTTGTCGGAAGGCTAGCCCGAGAACAGCATCGAGCAAGGAGCGAAACACCCCGCCGCGCCGCTGCTCAGGGACGACGTAGACACTTTGGATCCACCAAAACCATGCATTCCTCCAATCGCTCCACTCGTAAGTGACCAGTAGCTGCCCGACGACCTGGCCATCGACTTCCGCGAGCAGATAGAATCCCTTCCCGGGATCCTCGACTACGGCCCGGGCGCCAGCCACCGAGCGCTGCTCATCGAGCTCGATGGCTTCAGTTTCCTGGGCCATCTGCCGGTTAAACCGTGCGATCGTCTCCGCGTCTTCCAGACGTGCCCTGCGCACCCGGACAGTTCCCCGCTGGAACACGATCGTCTCCTGCTGGTGCGATACCGCATGCCCTGCA